>DATJTX010000036.1 GCA_035502855.1 Candidatus Baltobacteraceae bacterium | reverse complement strand
AGCACTTGTCGCCGCGCGAGCGCATAAGCACGCGATCGACCTTCATCGATATCAGACGGCTATCGCGGGTGACTTGCTTTATCCGATGTTTTCACGGGGCGCGTTTCAGGGCGTCATCGTGCTCGGCCCAAGGCGCAGCGGTGAATCGTTTGCCCCCGACGAAATGTCGGCGATCGATGCGCTTGCCAATGGCGTCGCTGACGCGCTCGACGGCGCGGCAGTCGCGGGCACGCTAGCATCGATCGAGAGGGAACTCGCGGCGCTCGCCGACGCGCAACAGCGGATCGTACAAGCGCTCGCGGAGCAAAGACAGCGCGAACGAACATAAGCTCGCCGCGCTTACAACGCGACCGCGGCAGCACGCGACACCAGCGTGGGTGAGCATTTCCGCGAAATGCTCGAGCGGGGTTCAATTCAAAAGGGGATTTCGTCGTCCAACTCGTCGCCGAACGCGTCGCCCGCGGAAGCGCCGTTCGCTGCGCCGCCGCCGCTGCTGCGTGCGCCGGCATAACCGCCGCCGCCGCCGCCGAAATCGCCGCCGCCTTCACCGCTCCCGCCGCCGCGCGAGGTGAGCATCTGCATGTTGTCGATCACCACTTCGGTCGCTTTGCGTTTGTTGCCGTCCTTGTCGTCGTAGGAACGAATTACCAGACGGCCCTCGACCAGTGTGCTCGAGCCCTTCTTTAAATAGGTGTTGCAGGTTTCGCCGAGCCGGTCCCACGCGACGATGTCGACGAACGTGGTCTCCTCTTTGTTGCGCGGGTTGTTGACCGCGAGCGTAAACTTGGTTACTGCCTTGCCCGATTGCGTGTAGCGGATCTCCGGATCCCGGGTGAGATTACCGACCAAAATCACTCGATTGTATGAACCTGCCATCGTAGTACTCTCTTTCGCGTTGTCGCTGTGCTACGGTCTTCCATCCCACCCAACTCAGACCACGTCTAGAAATACCGAAGGCTTGTGCCAGACGTCCGGCACAAGCCTTCGAGTCGAATGGGGGTAGGTTTTAGACCCGGTCGGAGGCGACCTGGGGCTGCATCGGTGGCGTCAGCGGGACGGGACCGGTCGGGAGCGGCGGAGGCGGCGGGTTGGCTGCCGCGTGAGCCATGGCCGCGAGCGCCTTCTTATCCAGGTGGATCACCAGCGCGCGGATGACCTCCTCGTGAAGCTTGAGCTGGCGCTCCAGCTCCTTTGACGCATCACCGCTGCTGCGGAACTGCATCACCACGTAGTTTCCTTCGCGCAGCTCGGCAATCTCGTACGCCAAGCGCTTACGCCCCAGCTTCTCGATGTTCACCACCGTGCCGCCCTGATTTTTGATGATCTCGCCGATCGCGGTCGCCCGCGCGTCGACGTCGGCCTCTTCGAGGTTGGGCCGGAGAATATAGGTCACTTCGTAGTCGTTCAAGATCAAAACTCTCCCAAAACCCCCGAATCGTACTATAGGGTCGCCGCAAACGCAATGCCCGAGGCTTGCCGGCAATGCTAAGATGAGGGCCGATGCCCATCGCCCGATTTGCCGTCAATCGCCGCGTGGCCGTTTCCATGCTTGCTTTGGCGATCGTGGTGCTCGGCATATTCGCCCTCCCCCGGCTGCCGGTTGCCCTGCTCCCCAACTTTACCCCGCCGGTCGTGACGGTCACGGTCGTCTACCCCAACGTCGGCCCGGAGCAGATGGAGGCCCTGGTCACCCGCCCGATCGAGAACGCGGTCAGCCGGGTCAACGGCATCGAGCTGATCAACTCCGACTCCCAGCTCGGGCAAAGCACGGTAACCGCCCAGTTCTATTACGGCACGAACCTCGACACCGCCGCGGTCGACGTGCAGCAGCAGGTCGATCAGATCCGCAGCCAGCTGCCCAACGACCCCAACTTGCAGCAGCCGCAGATTGCGAAGTGGGACTCCAACTCGCTGCCGGTCGTGCGCTTCTATGTGACCGATCCGAACATCCCGTTGCGCGACCTTGGGGACATGTTCGCCAACCAGCTCTCGGATGAATTCGCTTCGGTCGACGGCGTGGCCAACGTCATCGTTGGGCAAGACCAGCAGCGCGCGTTCATGATCGAGCCCGATGCGAATAAACTCGCCGCCTACGGCATGACGCTCAACCAGATCATCGGCCGCGTGCAGCAAGAAAATCTCAACCTGCCGGCCGGGATCATTCAGGTCGGACCGGACGAATACCAAGTGCGCGCCAACGCCCTGCTCTCCAACGCACGTCAGATCGCCAATCTCGTTCTCGCCGTGAAGAACGGCAGCGTGATTCGCATCGGGACGATCGCCAAGGTGAGCGACTCGATCGAAGAGCAGCGGACCTACGAGCGCCTCAACGGCAAGCCGGCGATCGGCGTGGTGATCGACGCCCAGCCCAACGCGAACATCGTCGCCACCGCGGTCGGCACCTATCATAAGATCGCGCAAATCGAGAAGCGCTACGCGGGCATGAAGATCGGCGTCGTCTTCGATCAGCAGAGCTTCATCCTCGAAGCGATCAACGCGCTCGAGCACACGGCAATCTACGGCGCAATCCTGGCGGTCGTCATCATTCTGCTCTTCCTGCACTCCTGGCGCACCACGCTGATCGTCGCGATCTCGCTGCCGATCTCGGTCCTCGGTACGCTCTTCATCGCCTACGTCTTCGGCTATTCGCTCAACATCATGACCCTGGGCGGCCTGGCACTCGCGGTCGGCCTCATCGTCGACGACGCGATCGTGGTGATCGAAAACATCTACCGCCATATGGCGCTCGGTCAATCGCCGCGCGATGCGGCCGAGAGCGGCACGAGCGAAATCTTCACCGCGGTGCTCGCCTCCTCGATCACGGTCGTCACCGTCTTTGTGCCGCTGGTCTTGATACCGGGCTTGCAGGGCTTGATCTTCACCCCGTTCGCGGTGATGGTCATGGCTGCGGTCGCGCTCTCGTTCGTCGTCGCGGTCACGACCGTACCGATGATGGCATCGCTCCTGGTTCGCAACAAGCTCGCGGGCTCGAACGGGAACGGCAACGGCGGCATGCACGCAGGCGGCGGATATACTCGCTTTGCGCGCGGCTTCGATCGCGTCTACGAGCGCTTCGAGCGTTGGTATCGCGTCGTGCTGGAGCGCGCGGTCGCGCGCCCCGGACTCATCGTCGCAATCGCCGTGGGATTGCTGCTGGTTACGGTCACGGCCGCGAAACTGGGTGCGGTCGCCACCGAGATCTTCCCGGCGTCGAATTCCGTCTTCGTGCGCTTCAATCTCCTGATGCCCACCGGCACCGCGGTGAGCATCACCAACGCGACCGTCAACGACATCGAGCAGGCAATGCTCAAGGACCGGCGCGTTCTCTACGTCGGTTCGTCCGTCGGTCAGCAAGGGTACGTCGGCAATACCACCCAGGTCAGCAATCAGGCGAACCTCTCGGTCGAGCTCAAACCGGGATACGGCGGGAACGACGCGGCGAAATACGTGCGCGACTGGACCAGGAAACTGCGGGCGATTCCGGGACTGCAGACCTACGGGCGCACGGTCGACATCGTGCAGAACATCATCTCACGCGGACAAGACGCGCTCGACGTGCAGATCTTCGGCCCCGACGTCACCACGCTCTACAATCTCGCGCAGTACACGGTCGTCCCCGACCTCTCGCGCATACCCGGCATTCAGACGCCGCAGAGCGCGATCTCGGCCTCGCAGCCCGAACTCGACATCGACGTCGATCGCGCCAAGGCGGCGCAGCTCGGCATTTCGACGCAAGCGATCTCGAATACGATCGACACCGCAACCTCGGGCACGATCGCTTCGTACATGCAGATCAACGGAACGCAGTATCCGATCATCGTGCAGCTTCCACCCGATCAGCGCCGCTCGCTGCAAACGATCTTGAACCTTGCCATTCCGGTATCGACGCTGCCCGGCGCGACTACCGGCAGCGTGGCCAACGGCAGCGCGACCGGCGCGCTCGGCGGTTCGATCGTGCAAACCTCGACCGATTTGGGCGCCAGCAACACGCTCCCGGTGATGGCGCTGGACGAGCTGGCGAACATCAGCTTCGGCGCCGGTCCATCGGAGATCACCCGCCAAGACAAACTGCGCGAGATCGACGTCACCGCCGGGCTCGACACCGCGCCGCTCGGTGCGGCGGTTGCGGCGACGACGAAGATCATGAACCGCATCGCGCTGCCGCCGGGCTACTACTGGCAGTTCGGCCAGACGGTCACGCAGCAGAGCGATACGTTCTCGAGCCTCGGCCTCATCGTGCTGCTGGCGATCGTCCTCATTTATATGTTGCTCGCCGCGCAGTTCGAATCGCTGCTGCATCCGCTGGTGATCATGGTTGCGGTGCCGCTCGCCTCGACGGGCATCGTGCTCTCGCTCTGGCTCACCCATCGCGCATTCGGCCTCACCGCGTTCATCGGCGTGCTGATGCTGGTCGGCATCGTGGTTAAGAACGCGATTCTGGTGGTGGAATTCACCAACCAACTGCGCGAACGGGGCTACGCAGTTCGCGATGCGGTGCTGCACGCCGCGCCGCTGCGGCTGCGGCCGATTCTCATGACCACGCTCGCGACGGTCGGCGGCATGCTGCCGATCGCGCTCGGCATCGAGGCCGGAAGCCAAACGCAAGCTCCGCTCGGCACCGTCGTCATCGGCGGCCTGCTCTTTTCGACCACGCTCTCGCTGATCGTCGTGCCGACGCTCTACCTCTGGGTCGCGCAGCACGTCGAGCCGCGTTTCGGCGGATTCCATCGCGGCGCGATCGCCGCTGCCCCCGAGCATCCAACTTCTCCTGGTGCAGTGGTCGTTTCGTCCTAAACGTAGGCTAAGAGTCCCAGGGCGCGCACGGAATGTGGTCGCCGAGAGGCGAAGGCACCTGGCGAACACTCTCTTTGCTGCAGTGGGGTCGGGATGCGTCGTCATCACTTCTTCTTTTTGGGCATTGCCGTCGTATTGGCAGCCGGCATTGCCGCGTGCGGAGGCGGCGGCGGCGCTGCGCCGGGAGCAATCCCCGGCACCGTCAGCGGGATGTCGCGTACCCACGCGACCGTCAACGTCCTGATCCCCAAGAGCTCGAGCAGCACGAGCGTCCGCAAGCCGGCATACATCTCGTCGAGCACGGCAAGCATCACGATCTCGGTGTACGCCGTGAACGGCGCGACCCCGAATCCCGCCCCAGCGCCGACTACGGTCAATATTTCAACCAGCGGCGATTGCACGACCGCAACGAACGGGACGAGCTGCACGATTTCAGTCACCGTTCCGGTGGCGACCGCGGTCGTACTGCAGATCTCGATGTACGACGCGAACGGGAATTTGCTCGCTCAGTCGACGATCGGCCCCATCAACACCACGCTTGCCAACATACCAGCCCAATCGGTCTCGGTCGGCGGTGTGCCCGCGACGATCGTCCTCTCACCTGCGGGCCTTTCCGCCGGCGACGATGGCTTGACCCATCAGATCACGTTCGTCGTCACCGCCCAAGATGCCGACGGAAACATCATCGTGCCGCCCGGTTCATATCCGAATCCAATTGCGCTCGCGATTTCGGGCGATCCAAACGGGGCGCTCTCGCTCTCGACGGCCAGCCTGGCATCGCCCGGACCAACCGACGGTGGAACGTTGGTCACTTTGACCTACAACTCGACGAAGGCCATCACGCAAGCAACGATCACCGCGACCTCGGGCAGCATCACGGCCTCGGTTCCGTTCGTGCCGATCGTCTTCACGCCCAGTTCCCCGTTGCCGTTGCCGCTCTACGTGGGCGGCACAACGCAAAGCGTAACGCTCAGCGAGGCCGGATACGGCGGCGCGTTCAACGTCACCGGAACGAGTTCGGTCGCGACGGTCACGTGCGTCCCGACAAACTGCACGCCGGCGAGTACGGGCGGCAGCATTGTGATCAACATCGCGCCCGGCGGGGTCGGCAGCGAAACGGTCTCAGCGGTCGACAGCAACGGCGGCTTCGCGAACATTCCGATCACCGTGACCGGATCGAGCGGCGGCGGCGAAGTCGTCGCGCCCCAATACACGATCGACAAGTATCCGGTAGCGGTTCCCTCGGGCGGACCGCCTCAGCTCTACGGCATCACGACCGGGCCCGACGGACAATCGCTCTGGGCCGTCGATCGCGGTGACCAAACGCTCGACGTCATCGCGTCGCCAAGCGCCTGCACTTCGACAGCGTGCGCAATCTCTTCGTTGCCCGGCGGATACTTCGATACCAGCTATCCGTACTATTTCAACCTGCAGTCGATCCTAACCGGAGCCGACGGTAATCTCTACGTGAGTGACGGCGGTAACGTCGCCACCACCGGGACCGATCTCGGCCAACTCTACCAGCTCACCGGCTGCAGCGCAGCGAGCGCGTCGTGCAGCGCCACGAATTCGCAAACGTTTCCGGTCGTGACGCCTGCCCCCGGCCCACTGCTCACCGGCCCCGACGGCAATCTCTACGTCGGCTCGCAGGCGGTCAACGGCATGTACTATGATTGGGGTGCTCCGATCATGATCAGTCCGATCGTCGGGTGCTGCAGCTTCTCTTCGAGTCTGATGATCTGGCTGCCGGATAGCACCGGCACGGCGCCATCATCGGTTAACGGCTTGGCGATCGACGCATCGGGCGCGACGCTCTGGTTCACCGACGGGAGCACCGGCAACATCGGGTTTGTCGCGGTGCCGTGCCAGGGACAATGCCCGGCGACCGAACTTCCTGACGGCGCGTACGAAGCAGGCAGCGTACGCAGGCGCTCGAGTGTGGCGCGCGCCGGCAAGAAGATCGTCCACCCCTACGCCCAGCGGAATCTGCGTCACGTCATGGTAAATCCAGGTTCGACGGAGTTGAGTACCGCTTTGAACGGGATCATCTCCGGCCCCGACGGCTACCTGTATATCGCCGATCCCGGCAATCATGCGATCGATCAAATCGATCCTGCGGTCTGGGACGGCGCCAGTGACGGCAGTTACAACCCGTGCAGTGGCACGTGCGAATATACGGCGATACCCCTGCCGCAAACGAACGGCCTGCCGATGAACCTCACGATCGGCGCCGACGGCAACGTCTGGTTCACCGACACAACGGGCTACGTCGGTTTCGTTTCGCTCGGCGCGTGCGCGTCACCGAGCGGGTGTAAGGCGTTCGAATATAGCGTGGGCGGATCACCGTGGGGCATTACCGCCGGCTCCGACGGAGACGATGTCTGGTTCACGTTATCCACCCAAGATTCCAGCGGCAATAGCATCGGAAAGGTCGTGCTGTAATGAAACGTATCTGCGCAGCACTCACCGCGCTGGCGATCTTGACCGCCTGCGGCAGCGGCGGAAAGGGCGGCTCGCTCCCACCGACGAGCGGTCAGCCTGCGGCGAAGAAGATCGGCACGGCGACGTTCACTTTGAAGATCCCGAGCCAGTCGACGATGACGAAGCTGCGCCGGCGGTTTTATCAATCGCAAGCAACGCAAGGCGTTGCGATCGATTGGACATCGTCCAACCCGTACGCACCGGATTATTCGGCGGCAATCTCGGCAACGTGCCCCGACAAGCTGCCGCCCGGCGTCACGAGTTGCGGCACCGATCCCGTAGACGGTGGAACCGACTACTCGTTCCAACTGTCGATTCCGGCGGGAACCTATCCGAATTTCACGGTGACGACGTTCGATCAGGCGCCGGCGAGCGGCGGCACATTCGTCGTCGGTTCGGCAAACGAGCTTGCGCAGGGGCAGCTGGCCGCGCCCGTCGTGATCACCGCCGGTGCGAGCAACACGATTCCGAATCTCACCTTCTACGGCATTCCGGCGTCGGTGAGCTTCGTTCCGGGACCGGCGCAATCGCACGTCACGACGTACGGCGGCGACATCGCGGTGATCGGCAACGCGCCGCAGACGTTCTTCGTGCAGGCGACCGACGCCGACGGCTTCGTGATCGACTCCACCGACAGCGGCGCGCCGACGGTGACGGTCGCGGAAGCAGCCGGCGACTCACCGCAGCACTTCACGATTGCAGCAACGTCGACGGCCTATGCCTACACCTTTACCGCGAAAGACGCGAGCGCGAACGCGACCATCGACCTGAGCGCGACGCCGGGCGGCAGCGGGCTTGCGCCGTATCAAACGACCGTCACGATCGTCCCGGTGCAAGAGCTCTGGACGTCGCAGTCGAGCGGCGACGGCTCCGACGGCATCGCCGGATTCCCACTTTATCCGCCGAGTTACGCGCCGGCATCGGTCCTCGACTACGCAAATCCGACGTTAGTGGGTTGCGACGGTCAATGCGATTGGGAGGACGCCGCCCTCTCGCCGGATGGCTCCGTGTGGGTTAACGAGGCGTTGAGCGGTGGGATCTACGTCTTCTCTCCGGGAACCGGTAGCCAGGGTCTGGTCGCACCAACATCCAGCACGATTTCGCTATCGAGCTCCCAGGGATTTACGATCGACAGCCAAGGACGCGTCTACGTCCCGCAGAACTCGAGCGGCACGATATACATCTACAGCTCATCCGGCTCGGTGCTAACGAGCTTCACCGACGCGGATGGCGTGCCGTCAGATGTTGCCGTTGCTCCGGCCGACGCCCCGAGCGGAATGGCCGGCACGATCTGGGTTGCCGATTCAGCGGGCATCAGCGTTTACTCGGCATACACGAGCGGCGAACCAACATTCGTAAAACAGCTTTCGACCGGGGCGCCGACCGAGCTCAGCTTCGATCCTTCGGGGCATCTCTGGGTTCTCGACTCCGAATCGGCGAGCCTCACCGAGTACACGATCAGCAGCGCCAACGGCGCATCCATCGGAGAAAGTGCAGCCACCGGGTCGAATATCGTTCCACCCGGATATGAATCCACGTTCGGGGTATCTGCGCAAGGTTCGACGTGGATGGGCGCACCGGCCAGTTATAGCGGCATGTATTCCTTCACGCTCTCGGGGAGCGCGATCGAGCTTGGTTCATCACTGACGAGCGTCGGATCGATGAATCTTTCGGACGTGTTCAGCACGATGGTCGCACCCTAACCGCGCAAAAAGAATACGAGCGTCATCACCGTACCGATCGCGATGACGGTCGCACGGCCGTACGCGGGCGGCACGCGGCGAAAGACGTGCGCGCCGACGAATCCGCCGAGTAGCGCGATGACGGCCATCGGAATCGCGTAGCGCCAATCGATGATGCGGGCGATCAGAAACGGCACCAGCGAGAAGCCGTTGATCGCGACCGAGAGCACGTTCTTCATCCCGTTGGTCGCGTTGAAATTCGGCAGACCGGAGAACGCAAGAATCGCCAGCATCAGGATGCCGATGCCGGCGGTGAAGTAGCCGCCGTAGATTGCGATCAGAAACTGCACGACGTACTGCCAGCTCGCGTGCTTGGGAATGCCGCCGTGCGGTTTGGCAAGCCATGGACTGACGGCAAACACGACG
Source organism: Candidatus Baltobacteraceae bacterium (assembly GCA_035502855.1). Taxonomy (NCBI): domain Bacteria; kingdom Bacillati; phylum Vulcanimicrobiota; class Vulcanimicrobiia; order Vulcanimicrobiales; family Vulcanimicrobiaceae; species Vulcanimicrobiaceae bacterium. Next base: position 2,704 of record DATJTX010000036.1, on the reverse strand, counting down.
GTCGCGAAGAGCAAGAGCCACGGAATCAATCGGTTGAACGCCTCGGGCGGCGTGAGCAGCAACAGCGAAGCGCCGAGAATCGCACCCACGACGCTGATGCCGAACATCGTATACAGCATGCGCTTGTGCGGCCGCACGTCGCCCCAGTAGGCGCGCGCGCCGCCCAACACACCGACCCACATGGCTGCACTGTTGGTCGCGTTAGCGGGAATCGGCGGAACGCCGGCCAGCACGAGCGCGGGGAAGCTCAAAAAGCTGCCGCCTCCTGCTATGCTGTTCATGGCTCCGGCGAAGAAGGCTGCCACCAGCGGCAGCTCCTTCGACAGGCTCAGGATGACACTAAGAGCCGGCAGCGCTCTTCTCGCGTTTCGTGACGCGGTAGACGCGGCGCACGTTGCGCAGGCCCTCGAGTTTGGTCAGGATCTTGTGCAGATGGTCGAGATCGCAAATCTGCACGGTCAGGCTCGTCACCGCCATGCCGTCCTTGCGCACCCGCGCGGTGACCGAACTCACGGTCGTCTTCAGCTCGGCGAAGACCGCCATGATGTCTTGGAGCAGCTGCGAGCGATCCTCGGCTTCGACCTCGACGTCGACAGCGTGGGTCATGTCCGAGCTCGCGACCCATTGCGCCTGCAGAATGCGCTCGGGCGTCGCGCTCATGTAGGCAACGTTCGGACAATCGGCGCGGTGCACGCTCACGCCGCGGCCGATCGTCACGTAACCGATGATCGGATCGCCCGGAACCGGCGAGCAGCATTTCGAGAGCCGCACCAGCACGTCGTCGACGCCGGCGATGCGCACGCCGCTCGAACGCTTCGGGGCCTTGCGCGGCGAGGGTTTGCGAATCTGGGTGAGATCGACGACGTTGTCGCCCTTGATCTCGTCGCGGATGCGATTGGCCACCGCTTGTGCCGAGGCGTCGCCGAAGCCGATCGCCGCGAAGAGATCTGTCGGCGTCGTGTAGTTCATGCGGTGCGCGATGCGTTCGATCAGCTCGCCGCGCGCGAGGTCGGGGCGCATGCGCTCGCGGGCGAGTTCGGATTCCAGCGCCTCTTGACCGGCAAGCACGTTCTCCTCGCGCTGCTCCTTGCGGAACCACTGTTTGATCTTGTGCTTGGCGCTCGAAGTCTTGACGATCGAAAGCCAGTCGAGCGAGGGGCGCCCGCTCGATTTATTGACCAAAATCTCGCAGATGTCGCCGTTCTGCAACCCGTAGTCGAGCGGAACGATCCGTCCGTTGACCTTGGCCCCGACGCAATGGTTGCCCACGTCGGTGTGCACTTGATAGGCAAAGTCGAGCGGCGTGCCGCCGGCGGGGATCGAGAACACGTCGCCGCGCGGCGAAAAGATGAAGGCTTGCGAATCGAAGAGATCGAGTTTGAGATTCTCCATGAACATGCGCGAATCGCGCATGTCCTTTTGCCATTCCAGCAGCGCGCGCAGCCACGAGAGCTTGTTCTCGAACTGGTCGGCCTTGCTGCCCTCTTTGTAGCGCCAGTGGGCGGCGATGCCGTACTCGCTGGTGCGGTGCATCTCCCACGTACGAATCTGAATCTCGAGCGGTTCGCCTTGCGGCCCGACGACCGTCGTATGCAGCGACTGATACATGTTGGGCTTGGGCATCGCGATGTAATCTTTGAAGCGCCCCGGCAGCGGCGTCCACATCGCGTGCACCGCGCCGAGCGCGGCGTAACAATCCTTGAGCGAATCGACGATGATGCGGATGGCGGTCAGATCGTAGATGGTCGAGAAGTCGCGACCCTTCTTGATCTTCGAATAGATCGAGTAAAAATGTTTCGGCCGCCCTTGGATCTCAGCGTTCACGTTCATGCTCGCGAACTCACCGCGCAGCCGCGTGATCGCCTCCGACACGTCGTCTTCGCGTTCGCGCCGCGTCTTCGCGACGCGTTCGACGATCTCGCGATACCCGTCGGGATCGAGATGCCGCAAGCACTCGTCCTCGATCTCCCATTTGATCTTCCAGATGCCGAGGCGATGTGCAATCGGCGCGTAGATGTCGAGCGTCTCACGCGCAATCGAGCTTCGCTTTGCCGGCGGAAGGCTCGCGAGCGTGCGCATGTTGTGCAGGCGATCGGCAAGTTTGATGATGATGACGCGGATGTCGCGCGCCATCGCAAGGAACATCTTGCGCAGGTTCTCGACCTGGGCGTCTTCCTTCGATTGGTACGGAATGCGCGTGAGCTTGGTGACGCCGTCAACCAATCCGGCGATCTCTTCCCCGAACTCCGCGCTGACCTGTTCGCTCGTGACCGAGGTGTCTTCGACCACGTCGTGGAGCAGAGCGGCGGCGATCGTCTGACGGTCCATCTCGAGCTCGGCCAGGATACCGGCAACGGCAAGAGGATGCTCGATGTAGGACTCGCCCGATGCCCGGCGCTGGCCGTCATGGGCCCGATCAGCCACCTCGTAGACGCGCCGCAGCCACTCCCCCTCCAGGGTGGGGTCGTAGGCTTGGACGGCGGCGATCAGTTCGGCGATGGTCATGGGAGTATCCGTTTATACTCTCACATGGGCCGAAGGGCACGCAACCGCTATAATTTGTCTATCGGAGCTCGATAGAGATGTCCCCATTTGGACTCAATAGAGATGTCCCCGTCGAGAGGAACCCCTCCCCATGGAGCTTCTCACGATGTCGACCTCCGAAATTACCCGCCTGGCGGCCGTGGAGCGGCTCCAGGCCGGC
>DATJTX010000035.1 GCA_035502855.1 Candidatus Baltobacteraceae bacterium | reverse complement strand
CTGGAGCGTGCCTTTTGCGCTGCGCGTCATGTTGCGCACGTTGAGCGCTTCGATCGCGATGACGCCTGTGCAGGCGACGATCTTGCCCGCCAGCGTATACAGCGTCTGCCGGCGACGATTCGCTTCCCGTTCCTTGGCGCGCGCTAAGCGCAGTACCGCGCTTTTGCGGGCGGGATCGTGCCGATTCAGAGGGCGGCCGCGTGCATCGCGCTGCGTGACTGCCTCGAGCGCGCGTTGATGATGGGCGATGCGCTGCCGATTGCGCTCGGCGTGCGCGGGATTATCGTGTAGTCGGCCTTCGCTGGTTGCCGCCAGTACGCGAATGCCGCGGTCGACACCGACGATCCGCCGCAGATCGACCGGCCCTTGCACCTGGGCTCGTTCGCATTCGAAACAGGCGTACCAGCGGCCGTTACGTTCCAGGATCCATGCCCGCCCGAACGGTGGGACCGATCGGCCTTTACGCAGCCTCACGCGGCCGATGCCGGGAATCGTCACCGAGCGTTGCGCCACATCGAACGTGAGCGCGCGATTGCCGTGTGGAAATGTCAGCTGCTTCCAGCGGGCCGCCGGCTTGAAGCGCGGAAAGCCGGGGGTCTTGCCTCGCTCGATGCGTCGGAAGAACGCCTGCATCGCCAGGTCGAGGCGATGCAGTACGGCGTCTTCGCATTCCCGGTAGACTGCCGCAAGGCGGCCGTCAAGACGGTCAATCGGCTTACGCAGTGCCGTGATTTCCGCGTACTGCATCCTGGCAGAAATCTTCACCTTACGCAGACGGTATGCGTCGCGACGCTCTTGGAGCAGCGCGTTGTACAGTTCCCGCGTGACGTTCAGCGCAAAGCGAAGGCGCTCCGCCTGACGGAACGTGGGATAAAGCCGCACGCGTTCGATGCGTTTCACGCTTCCTCGAGTCTAGCGACTATCAATGCCATACGCCTGGCAATCACCTCGTTGCAGGTTCGGCCTGCTCGTGCCTTCACGGCTACGCCTTGCCACCACAACTCACTGAGCTCGTGCAGGCGGTTACACGCCGTCCTGGCGCTCCATCGGATCGGATCCGGAGAACGCACGGAAGGTCTGGAACGCGGACGGAACGGCGACGGAATCACGCGGCAGTTGCTCGAAAATAACGAACATATCGCGAGCATCCCAGCAAAACGTTCCACGAGACGCTCAGTGATTTCTCAGTAATTATACAGGAGCTTCTGCAGTGCCCGAGCCCGAAGCCGTAGGCTCAATTTTCCTTCACTGCGGGTGGCGTACGGCGGGAACATGGATATGGTCGCTGTTCCGGTCGCGAGCCGACGTGATGGCCTTCTACGAGCCGCTCAACGAAGCGCTCGCGGCAATAACGCTTCGCGACGTTCAGATGATGCGCCCGGGCGCCACCGACTCCGGACATCCCGACCCGGATCGTCCCTACTACGAGGAATTCGCCGCGCTGATTCCAACGCGGGGGCGCGGCGTCCCCAGGTATCCGGCCGGTATTTCCTACGATCGGTTTCTCGCCGGACCGCAGACCGATCTCCCCGGCCTTGCGAGCTATCTCGACTCGCTCGTGCGGCTCGCGCACGCGAACGGAAAGACGGCGGTGATGAAGCATTGCCGCACGATCGGACGAGTCGCGTGGATGCGCAAGCACTTTCCGAACGTGCGTCACATTGCGGTCGTCCGCTCTCCATGGGGCCAGTGGCTCTCGGGATGGCGTATCTACAAAGCTTCCGGTAACGCGTACTTCGTTGCCAAGCCCTTAGAGATACTCGCGCGGAATCACGATCATCCGCTCGCCGCTTGTGCGTTGAAGGCGCTACGCCTCTCGCCCGAACTCTTGAACGGCGCCGTGAAAACGCTGACGCGAACGGGATTGAGACGCGGCATTCCGGCGGCGACCTCACCCGGCGTGCTCTACCGTGCCTTCCTCGCTTTTTGGGTTAGCACGAGCTATCGTACGCTCTCGAACGTTGAAGACGTCATCGATTCGGATCGGCTGGGCAGCTCGCGAGCCTATCGTCGCGAAACCGAAGGGATGATTCAGTTGCGCAGCGGAATGGCGATCGACCTCAGCGATGCGCATACGCTTCCCGCGGTCGGGTCCGTTGCGGGAATATCGGGGTCCGATATCGAGCGTTGGCACGCCGAAGCGTTCTCGGCGCTCTCGGACTTTGCCAAGATCGATCGGACCGTTTCGGAGGCGCATCATGCTGCCGCTTCCGCATCGATCTGCGCGAAACTGGTCGAAACCCCGGATATGCCCATCGGTCGGAGCGCCGCCGTCTCACGGCGGACCGATTCCGCCAAACCCGCCTCGATCCGCTCCTGGTTCTGTATTGCTGCGGCGGTCATCGCCGCCGCCACTGCCGATCCTTTGGTCGAAGGCGCGTCGAACGCCGGTTGGTTCGGGCCCGGCTCGTACACCGACCATTCGTATCTCGCCGTCGCACCCACGCTCGCGTTGGGAGCGCTGCTCGTCGTCCTCTATTTGGTGCTGCGCGTGCGCCGCGATCTCTCGCAGGCCTCCAACGATGCGCTGCACACGAACCTGCGCCGCCTGCTCGTGCCGATCTTCGCAATGCAACTCGCTCTGCTGGCCACGATGGAGACGCTCGAACAAATCGCGGTTGACGGCCACTCCCTCGGCAGCACGATTTGGTTGGGTGGCCCCATCTGGTTCAGCTTGAGCGTTCACGCGGCCGTCTGTGTCGCGGTCACGTTCGCGCTGGCGAAGGTACTGCACGTTTGGGCGTGCACCACCGTCCGTATCATCCGGCAGATGCGCGCGTAACCCGATCGGACGCGACGCGCGAGCATGTATCGGCTCCGCGTACATCGAACACCGATCGATGGGCAAGACTGCCGCTTTCGGGCTCGCCGTATTTATGACGGGTGCTTTCGTGTTGACCGCAGGTGCGGTCGAACCGAGCCTCGCGAATTCTTCTACCGCCGTACGCTTGCGATCGCTCGCGGCAAAACACGACGTGCGCGCCATCGAGGCGATGCGCAGCGAGGTCGCTGCCGCGAACTGGCCCGCGCTCTCCGGGCTTTACCATGTCGAGCTTTTTCTCGCCGGCAAGAAGAACGACGACGAAGATTTCATCCGGAACTATCCGTGGCGGCAGATCCAGGAAATCTGCGTTGCCTTCACCGATACCGGGCCCGTCCGCGCCCTCGAAACGCTCGTGAAGCGGCGCGGCGACGTTCCCTCGATCCGGCTGCTCTTTCTCAGTCATAACCACAGCGACGGTTTCGTGGCCGAAACGCTTTCCGGCGCGCTGCGAGTTGCCGCCGCTCGCTTTCCGGGCGCGACGCTCGCCGCATTGCGCGCTCTGCCGCCGGACGAGCAGCCTGCGGCGACCTCGTGCTACAGCTTGAGCGACATCCGAACGCCCGAGATGTTCTCGCTCCCGCCCCGCGACGCCGCGGACGCACGGCTTTTGCGCGCTATCCGGGCAGCGATCCCCGGTCACTGCTGAGCACGGCGAGCGTCGGCTGCACGAGTGCCGCATACGCATCGGCGCTTTGCTGCGCCCACGTCTCCGAGCGGCCTAATTCACGAGCCAACAATCCTGCCACCAGCGGCGCCGCCGCCGCACTGGCGGCGGTATCGACGAAAAACGCCCGCGTCCGCCGCGCGAGCACATCGTCGACGGTCCGAGCCAGTTCGTGACGCGCCGCGAACACGACCTCGGCGCGTGTGTACGGAAGTGCGTCGTGAATCGGCTGCCCCAGCGTCGGCTCTTGCGCGATCAGCGCGCGGATCACGGTTCGATCGCTGCCGTAGAGCGCGAACGGATCGGGCAGACCGGCGGCTGCGCCGCTGCCGTCGCTGCCGTGCAGCGGCAGATTCAGCGTCCGCGACGGCGCCGCAGCCAACCCGCCGACCTCGCGCGCCGCGTCGATCGTATCCTGCGCCATCTTGCGGTAGGTCGTCCACTTCCCGCCGGCGATCGTAACCAGGCCCGACGCGGAGGTCTCGACCACGTGTTCGCGCGAGAGCTTTGCCGTCGTCGTCGCCGCGCGGTTGACGAGCGGTCGCAATCCGCAGTAGGCCGCCGTCACGTCGGAGCGCGCCAACGGGCGTTCGAGGTACCGTGATGTGTGCGCGAGCATGTACTCGATCTCGTCCACTCGGGGAACCGGGTCGAGCGAGGGTTGCGGCTCGGCGATGTCGGTCGTGCCGATGAGCACCCGGCCATGCCACGGGATCACGAAGAGCACGCGCCCGTCATCGGTCCGCGGAATCAGCAGCGCGTCGTCGCCGGGAAAAATCTTGCCGGGAAGCACGATGTGCGACCCGCGGCTGAGCGAGAGCAGCGGACGCGCCGCCGCATCGTCGGCTCGCCGCAGCTCGTCGGTGAAGATTCCGGTCGCGTTCACCACCACGCGCGCCCGCACGCTCGCCTCGCCGCCGCTCTCTTCATCGCGAACACGCACGCCGCGCAGACGCGCGCCGTTGCGCTCGAAGCCGACGACGCGCGCGTAGTTGACGACCACCGCGCCGCGATCGATCGCCGTGCGCGCCAGCGCAATCGAAAGCCGCGCGTCGTCGAACTGCCCATCGTGATACCGCACCGAGCCGCGCAACCCGCGTGCGCACAGCGCCGGCGCGCGTTCGAGCGTCCCTCGCGCGGTCAAGAACCGGCTGCGTCCAAAATTCGACCTGCCCGCCAGCACGTCGTACGCGGTGAGCCCGGTGAAATAATACGGCGCTTCATACCAGCGATACGCGGGCGTGATGAATCCCAGATCGCTGACCAGATGCGGCGCGTTCCTTCGCAGGGCGCTGCGTTCGTGCAGCGCCTCGCGCACGAGGCCGATGTCGCCTTCGGCCAAGTATCGCACGCCGCCGTGAACCAGTTTAGTCGATCGGCTCGACGTCGCTTTGGCGAAGTCGACCGCTTCCACCAACGCCGTCTTGTATCCGCGCGAAACCGCATCGACCGCAGCACCGAGCCCGCTGGCTCCGCCGCCCACGACCACGACGTCGAACGCGTCGTCGAGGGCGGCAAAATCACGCACGCGCTTGCGTCACCGCATGCCGCCAACCTGCGAGCAGCGTTTCGCGCCGGTCGTCGGCCAGTGCGGTACGGAAACGGTGCTCTTCCTGCCATTGTTTCGAGACCTCTTCCGCGTCGCGCCAGAATCCGACGTGCAACCCGGCGCAATACGCCGCGCCGAGCGCCGTCGTCTCGGTGACGCGCGGACGCACGACGTCCACGCCCAAGACGTCGGACTGGAACTGCATCAACAGGTTATCGACGACGGCTCCGCCGTCCACGCGCAACTCGGCGAGCTTCACCTTCGAGTCGGTCTCCATCGCCTTGACCACATCGTAACTTTGGTAGGCGATGGATTCGAGCGCGGCACGCGCCAAATGTTCCTTCGTGCTCCCGCGCGTGAGGCCGACGATCGTTCCGCGCGCGTACGGGTCCCAATACGGCGCGCCCAATCCCACGAAGGCCGGCACGAAGAACACGCCGCCCGTGTCCTCTACGCGCGAGGCGAGTTGCTCGACTTCCGCCGACGTCGAGATGATGCCCAGCCCGTCGCGCAGCCACTGCACCGCCGAACCGGTCACGAAGATCGACCCCTCGAGCGCGTAGAGCGCTTTGCCGCGCTGCGACGAAAACGCGACCGTCGAGATCAAACCTGATGTACTACGCACGATGTCGCTTCCCGTGTTGAGCATCAGGAAACAACCCGTGCCGTACGTGTTCTTGGCCAAGCCCTTCTCAAAGCCGGCCTGTCCGATCAGCGCGGCCTGTTGATCGCCGGCAACGCCGGCGATTCGAATCGAGCCGCCGAAGAGGCGCGGCAAAACCGCACCGAAATCGGCCACGCACGGACGCGCTTCGGGCAGCAGCGACCGCGGAACGTTGAAGATTTTCAGCAGTTCGTCGTCCCAATCCAAGGTGCGCAGATTGAACAGCAGCGTGCGCGAGGCGTTGGTGTAATCGGTCGCGTGAACCGCGCCGCCGGTCAGATTGTAGATCAACCAGCTATCGACGGTGCCGAACGCGATCTCGCCGCGTTCCGCGCGCGCCCGCAATCCTTCGACGTTGTCGAGCATCCACGCCACCTTCGTGCCGGAGAAATACGGATCGAGCAGCAGCCCGGTCTTCTCCGACACCACCTCGCCGTATCCCGCGGCCTTGAGCTTCTCGCAGATCGGTGCAGTGCGGCGATCTTGCCAAACGATCGAGCGGTAAACCGGGCGGCCGGTCTTGCGATCCCACAGGGTGGTCGTTTCGCGCTGGTTGGTGATGCCGACGGCGACGAGTTCGCTCGCCGCGACGCCCGCATTCTTCAGCGCGCCTTGCGCGGTTTCGAGTTGGGAGCGCCAGATGTCATCGGGATCGTGTTCTACCCAACCCGGCTGCGGGAAGTGCTGCGGAAACTCGCGCTGATCGACACCGCGAATCGCGCCCTGGTGATCGAAGACGATCGCGCGGGAGCTGGTCGTTCCCTGATCGAGTGCGAGGATATACGTCATACACGTTACCGCAGTGTCACCCTGAGCGTAAGCGCCCCTCGACTAACGCTCGGGATAAACTCCGCGCCGAAGTCGGAGGGCGCATGTCATCACGCAGCTCGAGTTCGTCTGTTTGACCTGGATCTCCCATTCGAATGGTCAGAGCAGGGTGCGCGAGCACTTGATTGAAGCACACTACCATGGGAAAGACCGTTCTTCTCTGGTTTGGCCTTATCGCATTGGGCGTCTTCGTATTCGCGATCGCACCGCGCACGCCGACGCTGGCTGCGACCGATAGCGGCGCGCAGTCGATCTATCTGGCAAACTGTTCGGGCTGCCATGGCGCCGCCGGCGAGGGCGCGGTGAACATCGCGCCGCCGCTGGCGAAGAATCCCTATGTAACCGGCAATCCGAAGGACGTCATCCAAACGATGCTGACCGGCATGGTCGGCCCGGTGAAGGAACGCGGCGCGACGTGGAACGGTTCGATGCCGCCCTGGCAAGGCACACTCTCGAACGCGCAGCTCGCCTCAGTGATCAGCTACATCCGCACGTCGTGGGGCAACCGCGCGAAATCCGTCAGCGCGAGCCAAGTCGCTGCGCAAGCCGCCGCCGCGTCACCGCAAGCTGCGCATCCGAGCACCGCCGCGCCGGCCGCGAACCCCCGCGCGGAAGTCGTCTACATCGCCAACTGTTCGGGCTGCCACGGGGTCGCCGGCCAAGGCGCGATCAACATCGCGCCGCCGCTCGCGCACAACGCTTCGGTCACCGGCAATCCGAACGCGGTCATCCGCATCGTGCTCGACGGCCGGCTCGGCGCGCTCAAAGAGCACGGCGTCACCTGGAACGGCGCGATGCCGCCCTGGAAGGGCACGCTCTCGAACGCGCAGCTCGCCGCGGTGATCACCTATATCCGCACGTCGTGGGGCAACAAAGCCTCGCCTGTCAGCCAAGGGCAGGTCGCCGCGAGCAAATAGCTACTGCCCAACCTGCACGCCGCGCTGGACGCTCACGATCCGATCCCCGAGCGTCGCTTGCGCGTTGAAGGTCCAGTAGACCGGCTTTGCCAGCACCATGCTCGCGTCATACGTTCCGTCGCCCGCGTCGGTTGCATCGAGCGTCGCGGAAACGCCGCCCATGCCGGTCTTCGCGACCAGATGTCCGCCGGGAACCGATTCGTAACTCGGGAAGATCTGCACCTTTGCCCCGGTCACCGGTGCGCCGGTCGCATCGCGCAGCGTCACGACGAACTTCTCGGTGCCGACCTGCGGCGGTGTAGGATCAAAGGTTAGGTCGATGCTGTACGGCGCCTGCGCCGCCGTGCTCGCAACCGGCTTCTTTGCTCCGCTGCAGCCCGCCAGAGGGGCAGCGAGAATAAGGGCCAAAAGACCCACGACGAGTCGTTGCACCGTCAGTGCACCGCCGCGACTTGCGCTTCGGTGACGGCCGGCGCCTTGTTGCCCCACGACGTACGGACGTACGTGAGGACCGCGGCGATGTCCGCGGCCGAGAGCTGCGACTTGAATCCCGGCATCAGCCCTTTGCCGTTGAGCGTTTCCGCAATGATCGCGGACGGATCTTTCGCGGTCACGCTCTTGTTGCCGGCGAGCGCCGGAAACGGGCCGCCGCCTTTGCCGTCGGCTTTATGACAGCTCGAACACTTTGCCGCGTAGGTCGCCGCGCCGTCGGACGCTGCACTCGCTGCAAGCGGCGTTACTGCCGGACGAATGAATGCGAATACGCCGACGACGAGCGCGCAAACGACCGCGTGTCGAATCGATCCTGCTGCTTTCATCTTGGTTCCTCCCGATGAATTGGGCTACACGGCCCGAACACGGCTCACCTCTACGACGAATCCGAGCGCACCGATCAGAAGCGCGGCGGTAATCGCGCCGACCGCCGGTAAAAGCGCCGTCGCGACCGCCAAGATCAGCGCGGCGAAGCCCGACAGTGCGCCGATCGCGTAGCATACGGCCGAAACCGGCGGAAGAGAAACATCGAGCGTACCGCCGCCTACCCAAACCGCGACGAGCAGCCCCAGCAATCCGACCACCGCAAATTCGAGCGGCGCGAGCGGCGGCGGATTGCCGAGCCACGACGTGACGCTGACCGCGCTCGCGAGCGGCAAGCCGCGGCTCGCGTAGTGAAACGCCGTTCCGGCCAGCCCGACGAGGACTGAGAGGCTGGCGGAAAACACGAACAACCCGATCGCGGCGCGCTTCGGCCATGCCAGCACGAGCAGCGCCGCGAACACCAGCAGTGCGCCGGAGAGGTCGGGAACGATTGCCCAGCGATCTTTCGCGATCGTGGAAAGTTGATGATAGTTCAACGTTTCGATGGCGAGCGCGCCCGCGAAGACCGCCGTGAACGCCACCAAAAATCGGCGCAGCGTCATACTTCACCTCGCGCCGCGGCAATAATCTCGGCAAGTGTTATCACGAGCAACAGCAGCGATGCGACGACGATCACACTCGAGCCCCAACCGAGCGTCGTCAGCGATTCGGAGAGCGCGGTGCCGATGACCACCAATGCGAACGCAATCCACGTCGGCCAACGCGTGCCCGTCCGAATGAACTCCTGATCGCGCTCGACGCCGTAGCCGGCAAGATAGCCGAGCACGCCTCCCATCGCGATCGCGAGCGGCCACTGCGGACCCGGCTCGCCGTGCATCAGCGCCGGGCTCGCGAGCGCCCCCAGATGATTCCAGGTCACGCCGTTCGCGGCAAGGTGCGGAAAGACGCCGACGATTCCGACGATCGCCGCGCCGATCATCGCGACTTGCAGAAAGCGGCTCATCACCGCCGACGGCCAGAGCTGCACGGCGATCAACGCCAGCAGCGAAACCGCCAGCCACACGACCGGAAGAATCGCCAGACTCATCCCCGCCGAAAGCAGCGGCATGTGGCTCACTTCGCTCTCGAGGAACAGGATCGCGAAGTAGAGCGTCGTCAGCATGAGCAGCTGACGACGCGCTACGCCGGTGAGCGTCATTTGATCGCGCTTACCTGGTCGGCCGTCACGGGAGCGGCGTGGTTACCCCAACTCCCGCGCACGTACGTCAAGATCGCCGCGATCTGCGCGTCGGAGAGACGGTCTGCGTAGGCGGGCATCTCGCCGATGCCTTTCTTGACCACGATGATCAGCGCGGTCGGGTCATCCGGAGTCACCATCGCATCGTTCACCAGGCTCGGGAACATCGGCGGGGTGCCCACGCCGTTGGATCGATGGCACGCTTGGCAATTCTGGGCGTACAGGGATGCGCCGGATGGCGGAGGCGCAGGCGAAGCTTGCGCTTGCGCAACGGCGGCCGACGAGCCGGCCTTCACGCGCTTGAACGGAAACGTCAGCGGCCCGGAGAGCGGCGGTTCGAACTGCAGCGCCCACTGGTACGTTCCAAGCCCGTGCGGCGCGCTGCTGTAGCCATCCATTAGGATGCCGAAACGACCGAACATCCACGGCAACATATCGGGGAAAGGCTGGAACGAGGTTCCAGTGCTCCAGTACTGCGTCGAAACTCCCAGCCCGTTGCTGATGAACTCATTGCGTACGGTGACGACCGCCGCGCCTTTGAAGACCGGCTCCATCAGCTCGACGGCGCCGTCCGTATAGTAGGGTCCCCCCGGTGCGATCATCCCGAAGGTCGTGGTCCCCGGGTTGCTGTCGTGGCCGCGCTGGAAGAAGAACATCACGCCGGGCGTACTTTTCCCGATCCACCCCGGATCGAGCTGGAAGTACGGCCCGTAGTTATAGTAGGCATCGGCGGGCGTGAATCTGAGCTTCGTGTAGTAGGTGCCCGCGCTGCCGAAGGCGCCGATTTCAAACGGCTGGCCCGGCGGGGCGTACGCCACCTTCCACTGCGGAAACGTCTTGTCGTCTCCCGGCGCGATCGCGAAATCCGAGGCGCCGCCGGCGATGGGGTTGTTGGTTCCTCCGCGCCAGGCGACTTCCAAGTCGATCGGGCCATCTTCGTAGTTGAAGCGGAAGGTCAAGCGCTTGTTGATCAGGTTGTAGCCATGGGTGCCGATAGTCAAATGCCGGAGTTCGAAGTAATTCTCGTAATCCGACGGGTTCGCGACAAACGCGGGCACGGGTCCCGGATAGTCCATGCCGGCTTGGAGGTGCCCTTTACCATGAAAGAGGTCGTTATACGCCGCCCACATCGTCTCCGGGCCGGTGCTCTGGTTCACCGCCACGTCGTTGGTCACCAGCGGGTTCTCGACGCGATAACTGAAATCGGATCCGGCACCCATGAGACCGACGAAGTAGAGGTAGAGGGTGCTGGTGAGAAAGTCTTTCGTATGGGGGTTCACGGCGCCCCGTTCGTTGCCCACGTTGTTGCCCGCGAACTGATACCAGAGGAAAGCGGGAAGCGTCTTCTTGAGCGCCGGTTGCGTGATCGGAGCGTAGAACGTTCGCTGCAAATACCGTCCGTACGAGTTGAGCTCGGGCACCATCGTGTGGCACATCGAGCACTTCACGCCCAGCGCCTGCGAGAAGATCGGATACGCCTGCGCCGGCTGCACGCCGCCGGGCGGCGCGAACCATAGCAATCCGCCGAAGATCACGGCGGCGGCGGCAACTGCCGCCAAACTCGAACGTAGCTTCATGACACGGTCACCCCATTCGCAGGCGTTTCCTAAATGGTCGGTTAGAGCGTCCCTCGCCGTCTGTGCGATTCCACACGCTCGTAGAGCGAGTCGAACTGCTCCCGTAGCGTGCCGTAGCATTCACAGGCGGCATTTTCGAGCGCCCGCCGGTCGACGACCGTAACGCGGCCGCGCCCATAATCGATCAGCCCGGCGCGCTGCAATCCGCGCGCCGCAATCGACACGCTCGCCCGCTGGACGCCCAGCATCATCGCCAGAAACTCGTGGGTCAGAGGAAAGCTGTCGCCGAGAGCGTTGTCGTGAGCGATCAACAGCCACCGGCAGAAGCGCTGCTCGATCGCGTGCAGGCAATTGCAGGCGGCGGTTTGCATGAGGTGATTGAGCGCCACCGCAGCGTACCGCTGCATGAGTCGCGCGATCTCCGCGTTGGTTGCCATCTTCTGAAGAAGCGGGCTGCGTTCGATGCGCAGCGCCGTACCGGGAATCTGCACGATCGATTCGAGGATCGCGTGCTCGATGTGAAAGATACCGCTCGGATCGGCGACGCCCTCGATGCCGACCGCGCCGATCTCCACCGTACGTCCGTCGCGCATGATCTTGACCTGCGAGACCATGCCGCGCTCGATGAAATAGAGATGCTTGATCGGAGTGTTGACGCGGTTGAACACCTGCCCGCGATGCATGGCGACGCGTTCGAGGCAGGGGCGCAGTTCGGCCCGGGCGCGGGAAGAAAGTGACTCCAGCAGACGATTGGAAGGCAGATCCCATGTGTCATCCAGCGCCACCAAAGCCGCCGTCGGGTGTTCCATGGGGTTGATTGTACGGGGCGCGAGGGAAGGGGCTGCGAAGGTCCCGGGAAGACGCTACATGCGCCACCATTCGTGATACGCCGAATCGCCCGTCTTATCGTCCGAAAACCGCCGTTTGATCGCCAAAACGTCGTCGAGGCTTTGGTCGAATATCTGCACCAGCTCGGGATCGAACTGGCTGCCCCCGCCCTCCCGAATATTGGCCAGCGCGTCCTCGATCGGCCACGCGTCTTTGTACGGCCGCACCGAAGTGAGCGCGTCGAACACGTCGACCACGCTGCACAGCCGGCCGCTGAGCGGGATCTCGCTACCGCGCAAACCGCGCGGATATCCCCCGCCGTCGTAGCGTTCGTGGTGGGTAAGCGCGATTTCGGCGGCGGTTTGCAGCATCGGCGATTTGCTGTTCTTGAGGATCTCGTAACCGGCGGTCGTATGATGCTTCATGATCTCCATCTCATCCGCATCCAGCCGCGCCGGCTTGAGCAGAATCGCATCCGGCGTGGAGACCTTGCCGATGTCGTGCATCGGCGCCGCCAGCAAGAGCTGCCGGCAATCCTCGTCTCGAAGTCCGATCGTGCGTGCCAGCGCCGCGCACATATGCCCGACGCGAACCACGTGCATGCCGGTCACGTCGTCGCGAAATTCCGCCGTGCGCGTCAGACGCGCGATCGTCTCGATCTCGCGGTCGAGAATGACGGCGGTCGCGCGTTCGACCTCGGTGTGCAGCCATTCGGCGCGGTCGGCGAGCTTACGCCGGCTCGAGGCGACTTCGAGCATGTTGCGCATCCGCGCCGTAAACTCGAATTGATCGATCGGCTTGGTCAGAAAATCATTCGCGCCCGCGAGCAGCGCGGCACGGCGCACTTCCGGCTCGGCGTCGCTGGTGACCATGACGGCGAGCGTATGCTCCGCGCTGGGCATCTCTCGTAAGCGAACGATGAAGCCGACGCCGTCGAGTTGTGGCATATGGTAGTCGACCACGGCCACGTCGACCGGGTGTTCCTTGGTCCAGTCGAGCGCTTCGAGCGGGGAGGTAAACCCGGCGATCTCCACCCCGTCGATGCGCGCGAGCACGCTGCGGTAGACGGCGAGGTTGATGTCGGAATCATCAACGGTCAGAACGACCATGTACCACCCGGAGATGACGGCTCCATAGCACCGGGTACTTTACCGAGCGATTCTTGGATGCTCCTCCGATAATGGTCAGAAATTCCCATGCTCGCGTAAAGCTTTGGGTATGAGAGCGTATACCATGGCTACGAGGAAATGGTCCCAAAGCGTGACCGAGCACAGCAATGCGCTCGATCTCGAACCATCAATATTTTCTCAAAATGACCCGAAGGCGATCGCGCGGTCCCTCAAGCGATACCAGCGGCTAGTTTTCGGACTACCGGGATTTCTTGCCGGACTTGCGCGCCGGCACCTTGCCGCCTTCGCGCCTCGCCTCACTCAAGCCGATTGCGATCGCCTGCTTGCGGCTGGTGACCTTCTTGCCCGATCGGCCCGAGCGCAATTTGCCCGCCTTCATCTCCTCCATGCTGCGCTTGACCTTTTTCTGCGCCTTCGGGCCGTATTTCCGGGTCGACTTTTTCTTGCGGCTGCTGGTTTTCTTGCGCGTCGATTTCTTGCGTGTAGCCATATTTGCTGATACCTCGCTCACGTGTTCTCCAAACGCCACCGCCGTGGAACACTCGATTGGTCAGGGTATTCGTTCGCGAGCGAGGCGCAATGCGATAGCGTCGGGAAGCCCGACGATCGCTTCCCTCAACGCGCTGATTTCATCGGAGAGTGTTGCACCCCGCATGTGTTCGTGTACGAACAGGACGTCGAGCGCCGAACCGACGCCCTGTGCGAGCTGCGCGAGCGCCTCGACTTCGTCCGGTGTGTAAGCTTCGCCCCGGTAACGTTCGCCCAGGAGCAACAAGCCGAGGAGCCTGCCGTGCGCGAGCATCGGCACGGCCAGAGCGCCCGTGAGCGCCGTCTCACAGTGATGCGGATCGAGCGGTTCGTGCCGCGACTTCAGCGCGAGAATCGCGCCGTCGTTTTCGCTGACCCCCTCCGGAACGCTTTCGCCGAAGCTGCGTACCGGCGTGAACGATCCCTCGTCGTCGAGAAGAACCGAGGCACTCGTGGCATCGGTGTGATGCTTGATGCGCAAGATCGTCTGATCGAGTAACGCGCCGACGTCGGTAACGAACGTCGCTTCCTTTGCGAACTCGCGCAGCGCGCGCTCGTCGTCGCGACGTTTACGAAAGAGCAGACCCTCGATGATCCCGTCGATCGATTTGTGCAGGTAGTTCAGCGAGACGCCGAGGACCAGCGCGAGAGCGGCGTTGGCGATCAATCCGGTCAGGTGGCCGACGCCGACGAGCACGCTGCTGAGCAGCCACTCCAGCAGCGCGAAGGCAGCGACGACGATCAGCGAGAGCGTTCCAACGACGATCGTTCTGCTGAGCACGAACTCGAAGTCGAGCACGCGCCGCTTGAGCAGCGCGTACGTCGTAACGAGCGCTGCGAGCAGCCAAACCAAGTTGTAGAATCCCACCAACCCGGTGAAGAGCAGCCACGACGGCGCGAGCGCCAAGAGGCTGCGGGCGATGCCGACCACCGCGATCGCGCAGCTCAGCGGCAGCGTCAGCCACGCGACTCGCGGGCGTTCGGTGGTGGGCGAGGCGATGACCGCGGCGCCCGCGACGACTGCGACCGCGATGCACGCGATACCCAATACGGCGGTCCAGGCCGTTGCGTACGCACCGTGCGCCAACACCTCCGGCGCGAGATAGGGTAGCGGATCGAACCAAAGGGTCGACACGCCCAGCAAACCGATGAGGTTGCGCGCTCCTTCGAGCACGACGAGGAATCGTGCGGCCCATTCCAGCGGTGCGCGCCAGGGGTACCGGACTCCGAAGCCGGACGCCAGTTGCATCAGGAGCAGCAACGCCACCACCTCGACGGCCACCGCGAACACGTCGATACATGCCGCTAGAGCGGCGCTGGGAACAACCATGTTGCCGCCTTGCAACTGAAAGGCGACCGGCCAAAGAAGGACGATGACGAGGATGCGCCCTTCGCGCACCGACCAGCGCCGCAGCGTAATCGCCAGGGCGCAACCGATGAACCAGAGCATCGAAACGATCGGCGTGAGCCTTGCGAGCACCTTGGGAACGACGTCGCCCTCGAACATCGTGCTGCCGGTGACGTCCGCGACGATGCGCTGCGCGTCGCGGTGCGCGATGACTCTCGTCGGGCGCGTTGCCATCAACTGTGATACGAGCGCGACCCGAACGTTCAACGGTTGCTCGCGCAGATCGACGAGATCGCCGTTGCGTAGACCCGCGCGGAACGTGGCGCCGCCCGGAACGGTGCCGGTGATCGAGACGACGTACGGGCGAGCGGTCATCGCGACGTTGCTGTCCCACCAGCCGTACCACGGCCGGCCGCCGACGCCGAACTCATCGGCCGTATATGCGGCGACCACCACCAAGCTCAGCCCGCAAAGAACGAGCAGGAACCACTTCCAACGGGTGTTCCTCATATGGCCGTCCTTTTCGAGCCGCCGGCGCACGATTCCGGTCGTTTTGAGACGGTCGTTCCGTGTCATCGTGAGCGCAGTCGAAGGACCGTCGTAACGGTTTGCTTTCGTCGTCTTACGTTTTGTTGACTACCGTCTCAAGATGAGCGAGGTGAAGACGAAGATCGCGCGCTAACGTCGCCGGCATCGCTTTGCCGGGTTGCACCGCGACCTCCCTCGCGTTTTTCCACAATACGATCTTGGCGCTCAGCGGGAAGCTCTGAGCGACGCCGGTGGCCGGGTCGGCAACGTGCAGTACGGCGCGAACGCATGAGAATTTTGCGAGTCGAGAGAAATGTTGCGTCGCGCGGCCGTTGATAACCACATACTCATCGTAGGCGTAGATCCGCGTCCCCGCCGGAAATCCTCGCTCGAACTTCTTCATGCATGCAGAGCAATGATCACGCATCCCCGGCGGATGATTCGCGATCGTGCTAACCAGGCAGCTCGGTGCGGGCCCGGTTATCACCTTCGTCGCCCGTAGGCCGGGGGCGAGTACACGTTGAGCGTCACCGCCTCGTTGGAAACGCCGACGAAACGGTGCGCGACGCCCCTGGGCACGATCGCCGAATCGCCCTCGCCCATGCGGAATTTTTGATCGCCGATCTCGGCCTCGATCGTGCCCCGGATCACTACGATTACCTGCGAGCTCGACGCGTGCTCGTTACCGAGGGGGCCGCTCGCTTCCGCGCGCCGCAAGCGCATGACGGCGGTCTGCACGTCGCCCTGCGTGTCGAGCACGGTAAATGTGTCGTCATCCATCCTCTCATCCTACCCACCGCCGCGGTGGATGACCGCGGCCGCGCCGGTCGACCGCTCCTAGGATCGGACCGGCGAAGTAGATCCACAGGCCGCTCCACTCTCCGCTCGCCAGTGCCGGCCCGAAGGAGCGCGCCGAATTCATCGACGCCCCGCTCACCGGGCTCGAGAAGAGCCCGCACAACGCGACGGTGAAGCCGATTGCAATCGCTGCGTTCTTCCCAACCGTCGCCGGCTCTTCGACCGTGCTCAAGATCACGAAGATCAAGATGAACGTCAGGAGGGTCTCCATCACCAACGCCACCAGCCACGAAATGCCCGGCCCGGGTTGCGTGATGCCGAAGCGCACGTTGCTTCCGAAAAGCGCGAGAAGCAACAGTCCGGCAACGGCGGCGCCGGTGAATTGCGCGATCCAATAGGCAATCGCGTTGAGCCACGTTGATTCGCCGCGCAGGAGAAACGCCAGCGTTACGCCGGGATTGATGTGCGCTCCGGAAACGCCCTGCAGCGCGAAGATCAGCGCCGTGACCATCAGTCCGTCGGCAAAGTACCGCGCGACGTGGCCGATTTGGCCGTGCGTCATTCCGTCGACCGTGTTGGCGCCCGCTTCGACAAATACGAGCAGGAGCGTTCCGAGCAACTCGGCGGCCCACTTACGCCATTGCACAATGGCTGCGATACCCCGGGCAACCACGACCAAAACGCGCGACGGGAAAGCAGCCTGCCGCCTTTGTCATCCTGAGGTGCAAAGAGGGCGCACATCGAAAGACGTCGGTATGCCGGTTGGCGCCAACGTTCGCTGCACGAGCGCGCGCTTCGTTACGAGCGGTGCGATCATTCTCGCGGTAGCGATGGGCGTCGGCCGGTTCGCCTACACGCCGTTATTGCCGGTCATGGAGCGTGACGCCGGCCTCTCCGTCGCCATGGCCGGCGCCCTCGCGTCGGCAAATCTGTTCGGGTATCTCGTGGGCGCATCGCTGGCGATGCACCCCATCACCCATCGCAAACGCCTAGCGATCGTGCGCTGGAGCCTGGCGGGAATCGTGATCACGACCGCGCTGATGGCCGGGCCCGCGCCGTTATGGCTCTCACTGCGCTTTCTGACCGGAGTGGGCAGCGGTTTCGTGTTCGTCTTCGCGTCGAGCATCGTGCTCGAGCGCGCCGCGCGGGCGCGCGCGCCGTCGTGGCCGCCGCTCTTCTTCTGCGGAATCGGATTGGGGATCGCGTTCTCGGGCGTCGCCGTGCCCGCGCTGATCGCCCATGGCGGGTCGCGCACCGCCTGGATCGGCATGGCAGCCATTTCGGCGATCGTGCTGATGACGGCTTCCTGGTTCACCGACGACGCACCGGCAACGAGCATCGTCGAAGCCGGCGCCGATGCGGCTCTTCCACGGCATCGCACGATCTTCACGTGGTTGTTGGCGGTGTATACGGCTGAGGCGTTCGCGTACATCATTCCGGCCACGTTTCTCGTCGCCGTCATCGTTCGAATCCCCGCGCTTGCGCATTACGCCGCGCTCGCATGGGTTTTCGTCGGTTTAGCTGCCGCCTTCGCAACCTTCCCCTGGATCCACGCAGCAGAACGGTGGGGTAAGGCACGCGCGCTCGCGTTGGCCTTCGGCATCCAGGCCGCCGGAATTGCGGCGCCGGTCTTCTCGCGCAGCCCGTTCGCGGTCATCCTTGCGGCTATCGCGCTCGGCGGCACGTTCATCGCGATCACGCTGTTCGCGACGGGTCTCGGACGTGATATCTTTCCGGCTCAGACGAGCGCCGCGGTCAGCCGATTGACCGCGTTGTACAGCGTCGGTCAAATCGTCGGGCCGCTGGTCGCAACGCAGCTCGCGCTACGCTTGCACTCCTACGATCCCGCCCTGCTCGCCGCAGCCGCGGTCGCCGCCGGCGCCACCATCGTCACCCTGGCCACCATCCGTGACCCACATTATTCCGAGCGCGCTAACGTCTCCAAGAAGATTCGCAGCGACGTGAGCTGACGCGGTGACATGACGTCCGACCATCCGAAGTTCACCGCGCCTCGCCGCTCGAAGATCACTCCGGGCGGCATGACCGCATAGCCGTTACGGTCCTTTACCCGCAAAACGACGTCCACCTCGCCGGCAGTCGGGCTGAATGATCCCTTGGCGCCCCACTCGTTGCGCAACACTTCGAGAAATGCATCGCGCCGCGCGGATCGCTCGGTGTAACGCAAGATTTCACGACCGAGTAGGAGCGCCACGCTGACGCTGTCCGGCAGTCCGTCTCGCGCGTTGATTTGAAGACCGTGCTCGATCGCAATGATCGAACCAACCGGGCCTCTCCCCGAGCGCATCGGTCGAATCTCCAGCGTGACCCAGCGGCGCACGTCGCTCTCACCCACGTAGACCAGCCGGTTCACGCTCTTCCCGTCCTCGAGCGCCGGCCACGCGCTTTCGATCCGCTCGCGCTGCCGGGGATCAAGCAGCATCTGTTCGAGCAGCGGCCGTTCGTAATCCGCCGCGCGTTCGTTCATATGCTGCATCTCCAACTCCAACGGCCGTACCACGTCGTAAATGACGATCGGTTCCTCGGCTAAATCCAGCGCGGTTATGAGCTGCGCCGTTTGCATATGACCGTGCTTGCGCACGCTGATGTCTTTCCCGACGAAGAACCATGAGCTCGAACGTCCGCCTTCATTGCGAACGTGATGCCCGGAAAGCTCGATCCAGATATCCCGATCGGTTTCGAAATGACGCACTCTCAACTCATGCGAGATCCCCTCACGATGCTCCAGCCGTGCGATGATGTTCGGCAGAACGTTTTCGGGGTTGTGGGGGCTGAAGAAGTCTACCAGCGATCGACCGACTACGCGCTCGGGCTCGAGCCCCGCGAGCGCGGCAAAAGCCGGGTTGGCAAACGTGATTCTCGGACCTCCCTCCGAAGGCCGGGTTCCGTCCGCGGTCAGGATGAAGTCCGACGTTTCCGAGAGGATCGATTGAAAAAGCGCGAGCTGTTCCCCATGCCCGCGCCCTTTGCTGATGTCACGCAGCACCGCCACGTAGTGCGTGACGACGCCCTTGCTATATCGGAGCGGCGACCAGCGAATCTCCGTCCACGTCGCGCGGTCCTTACCGCCGAGCTCGATCTCGAACCGGACGGGATTCCCCGCTCGGATCTCGCGGAGCAGCTCATCGTAGCGCGCCCGGTTCTGCGGCTGCGCCCGAAGGAAGGGGTTCGAGGGGTCGAGCAGCTCTTCGCGGGTAAAGCCGCTAAACTGCTCGATCGTCTTATTCGCGTAGACGATGCGAATCGGAACGCCGGGATCACCGGTGAATTTCATGATCGCGATGCCGTCGTTAGCATGCTCGATCGCGAATTCCAGTAGTTCTGCAAACCGAACCGTGCCCCGGCGGGCGAGGGTTTGTGCAGTCATGCACCGCCATCGCGGACGGCTGCAGCGAATCGAGCGCAGGCGTCCAGAACGTGCCGCACCCCGCTTTCGACCGCGTGTGGATCCCCAGCCGCGCCGTTCTTCAGGGTTGACTCCAGCGATCGTGCCGCGGTCGTCAATTCGACCGCGCCGAGATTCCCGGCGGCTCCTTTGAGCTCGTGGGCCAGCTCCGCAAGTGCTGCGTGGTCGCGCTCGGCCTCGATCCGCCCGCACAACTTCGTGAGGTTCGGCACGACGCTGGTGAGAAAGGCATCGATCGCCGCGCGATCATCGCCGAAGATTTCGCTCAATTGCCCAAAGTCGATGACGTGGGCTGCGTTGGATCGGTCGGTCCAGCGTTCGAGCACCGTCCGCAGATCGTCGACTGCAACCGGCTTGCTCACGTAATCGTCCATACCGGCGGCAAAGCATGCGTCGCGGTCGCCGGTGAGCGCGTTCGCGGTCATCGCAACGATTGGAACGTGCAGTCCCGTTCGCCCCTCTCGCCGGCGGATCAAACGCGTCGCCTCGAAGCCGTCCATCACCGGCATCTGACAGTCCATGAGAATGAGATCGAATTGCTCGCGTTCCGCGCGCTCGTACGCGTCACGTCCGTTCACCGCGCACTCGGCGCGATATCCCAACTTTTCGAGCTGGTGGAGCGTGATGCGGCGATTGACCTCATTGTCTTCCACCAACAGGATGGTCGTGCCGTGCGCAGCGCCGGCGGTGCTGCCGGCCGGCACCGCCGCAGGCTGTTCGACCGCCTGCGACCCATATCGCGCTTGGACGATTGCGTCGTAGAGGTGCGACTGCCGAACCGGCTTGGTGAGGTAGGCGGAGAATCCCATCTGGATTGCTTCTTTTCCCCGATCGAAGGCATCGAACGCCGTAACCAGCACCAATTTCGTATCGCGCAGCAGCGGATCGCTCAGGACCCGTCGCCCCACCTCCAGCCCGTCGATCTGCGGCATCCGTAAGTCGAGCACCGCGAGATCGAAGCGATCCTTCCGCAGCGCTCCCGTGCGCAGCATGTCCAGGCCTTCCTCGCCGGTTGCCGCCGCCGAGACGCGCATGCCCCACGACGAAAGGTAGCGCGAGAGAATATCTCGCGACATGACGTCGTCGTCGACGACCAGCGCGCGCATATTGCGCAAATCCTCACGAATGGGCCGCACCGGCGCATCGCTCACCGCACGAAAATCGAGGTCGAACGAAAACGTCGATCCGTTCCCGGCCGAACTCTCGACCGCGATCTCCCCGCCCATCAGCTCCACCAGACGTTTGGTTATCGCGAGGCCGAGCCCGGTGCCGCCGAACTTGCGCGTGGTCGAGCCGTCGGCTTGCGTGAACGCCCCGAACAACTTCGGCAAGGTCTCCGGGTCGATCCCGATTCCCGTGTCGCGAACCGCGAACGCGACCCGAACGGCGTCGCCGGATCGCGAGACCAAATCCACCAGCAGCGCGACGCCGCCCCGCTCGGTGAATTTGATCGCGTTTCCGACGAGGTTCACCAGCACTTGGCGCAGGTGGGTGGAATCGCCGGTAACGCGTGCCGGAATCGTCGGCTCGACGTACGTCATCAGCGAGATCCCCTTCGCGTGGGCCTGCATGCCCAGCATGCTGCCGACGCCTTCCACTTGCGGAACCAGATCGAACTCGACGATATCGAGCTCTACCTTGCCGGCTTCGATCTTGGAGAAGTCGAGAATGTTGTTGATCACGGCCAGCAGCGAATGGGCCGAGTCGCGCGCCGTCAACGCGTATTCGAGTTGCTGCGGCGTGAGCTGCGTATCCAAAAGCAGCCCGGTCGCGCCGATCACGCCGTTCATCGGCGTGCGTATCTCGTGGCTCATCGTCGCCACGAACTCGCTCTTGAGCCGTGAGGCCTCGACCGCCTGGTTCAACGCCTCGCGCTCCGCGCGCTCCGCCTCTTTCACCTGCTGCGCGGCACCGTGAAGCGCGCGCGAGAGGTTGGCGATCTCGTCCTCGCCGGTTAGCGGCTCCGCCACCGTTCGCCGAAGCGCAAAATCATTGGCCTGGCGGCTCAACTGACGTAAGCGCCACACGATACGCCGCCCGAACGTCAGGCTCAGTGCCAGGGTGACCGCAATACCTGCGATCGCGCCGCCGAACAACACGAGCCCCCACTCAGACCAGGTCCGCTCGATCGCTTGCCGATCTCGTTCGCGATCGGCCAGCCCCGCGGCGAGAAAAGCGGCGAAGTCCTGCGCCAAATGGCTACCGCTCGACCCGGCTTTCGTGCTGTGCGTCGACTGCGCGGCCTGCGCTTCGTAAACCTCGCGCCGATTGCCGGCGTGCATCTTACGCATCAGCGCGCTGGCTTCGCCAGCTGCGGCGAGCACTTGGGTCTGGATGCTCGTCGCGCGTGCGAGTTGCGCCGGCGAATCCTTGACCGACGCACGCAGCTGCGCGGCATCGGACGAAACCGCCGCGATCTTCTGAAAATACGCCGCGTACGAAGCGGGGCTTCCGGTCGCGATGTAGCCTCGACCATCGGCCCCCGCATCGTTGAGATCGTTCTGCAGTTTGAGCGCGATCGCATCGGCCCGGTCCGCCTGTTGCGCGGCGTTGTACGCCGCCTCGGTCTGATGCTGCAATGATGCGACGATTGCGACGAACAGCAGCAGCACCACCAGCGGGATGAGGCTCAAACCAATGATGGAACGCGCGATCGAACCACGACCGAAACCCATAATAGCGACGCTCTTCTCCCGACCCGATGGAAAAAGTTGCCTACCACTAGTTTGTCGGCTTAATAATGTTTTGCCTTGGAAAGTAGGACAAAATACTCATCAAAGCATTGTAAAGATTGACTTGGGACGCCCCAGAAAAAGGCCGCTTGCTTGGATGCATTTGTTATCGCGAGCGCCAGTATCTTGTCATCCTGAGCCCGGCGCTATGCGGGGAGGTAGCATTCCCGCGCGGCAAAGCGTAGTAGCGGGACCGGAAAACCGGGTCGTCCCGCCCTCGTCGAGGCGATTCGAACCGGCGACGTCGAGAAGAGATCCAGGGCCATCGGCCGGTGGCGGTTTACGGCCCGAACCGATCGTTAGGGCGGCGTCGCAAACCCATCGATTACGAGTACCGGGCAGTGGGCGTAACGGGCGATGCGATCGGAGATGCTTCCCATCAGAAATCGCGTCATGCCCGAGAGTCCGCGCCGGCCAACGATGATGAGGTCAGCGCCGACTTTGCGCGCCGTATCCACGATCGCTTCGGCCGGGTGACCGCCCTCGACGATCAGCAACTCCGCCTTGACTCCGCGTCTCTTTCCGGACTCGATGAGCTCGGCGGCGGCCGCTTCGTAGAAGTGTCGTGCTTTTCTTCGGGAGTCTTGCCTTTCGTCTTGCGTCTCCGCGTGCTCGGTGTGACGCGCAACCGAGACCAGTTGCAATCGCGCTCCGAACTTTTCGGAGATGCCGACCCCGTATTCGAATGCGCGCCTTGCGTGATCGGATCCGTCCCAAGCGATGATGATGTGAGAGAACATATGACACCTACCAATGCCGGATGGAAGGAAACAGCACCAACATGAGGATGGTGAAGACGAGGATGTACGAAAGATACGCGGCGATAACGCCGGATTGCGTGGTTCGCACCAATGCGCCGACGGCGATAAACGGCTTCGCCAGCACCTCGTAAAACCGTAGGTCGAAGAACGGGCGTATTTCGCTCGCGTATCCGCGCGCCGACGCCTGCGTGTCCCGTACGGTCCGCACCGCGGCGTCGAGAATCACGCGGGTCGGATTCGCGTAACCCGTGCCGGTGTACTGCGTCCACGGGCGGTATGGCTCACCCGACGTCCAGGTCGAGGCGTATCGTCCGCGCGGACGAGAGATCAAACGAGCGATGATCCAGAACATCAGGGTGAAGCCGCAGAGCACGATGCAGAGTCCGCTAGGTGATATGGACGAGAAGCCCGCGAACGTCGGCTGCACGAGTGGAAACGAACCTATCATCGCCTGCGTCGCCGGCACCTCCGCGATCCCGTCGATCGAGGGCGCGACCAATCGGAGCAACGAGATCGCGAATACGCCGATGCAGATGACGCATGCGGCGCCGATGACCAATCCGGCATGGCGCCACGGGGATTTCGCGCCATGCGATGGCACTCGTTCGGCACGATCGGCGCCCAGGACGCCGATGCCGACGAACTTCGTGAACGTCACAACTGCAATGCCCGCCGCCACGCCGATGACGGCGCCTCCGAGCGCGAATGCGACTTCGCTTGTGACGTTTCCGGTGCGGAACGCCTGCATGAGCGATTCGAGTACCAGCCACTCCCCGACGAATCCGGCAAGCGGCGGGAGCGCGGCGAGCGACATGCCGCAAATGAGAACAACGACCGATACGACCGGCAAGCGGCGCGAGAGGCCGCCGAGTGCATCGAAGCTGAGCGTGGAGCACGCGTCACCGATCGAGGCGATCGAAAGGAAGAGCGTCGTCTTGGCGGCGGCATGCGCGGCGATCTGTACCAACGCCGCAGCGATCGCGAAGCCGACCAGCATGCGGTCGTGCAACGCACCGCCGGCGATCGCGACGCCGAATGCGGCGAGGATAATGCCGCCGTTTTCAACGCTCGAGTACGCAGCAAGCCGGCGCATGTCACGCCGTGAAGATGCCCACGCAATACCAAAGAACGCGGTGATCGCTCCTACGCCGATGGCGACGATGCCGAGCCAGAGAGGCGCGTCGGGAAACCCGACGATGAATCGCGTGACGCCGTAGAACCCGACATTAAGCGCTCCGCCGGCCATCAGCGCCGCGACGACCGACGGCGCCGAGCGATAGCCATAGGGCATCCATACCTGCATCGGCAACATCCCGAACTTGGCGCCGAAGCCGACCAGCAGCAGCATTAGAAGCACTCCGGCCGCGACGCCGGTGGTGCGTGCGCCCGCTGCAACGACCGCTTCCACTTCGAAACTGCCTGCAACGTGCGCGAGGAACAGTAGCGAAGCGACGATGCACGCGCCCGCGATGTGGGTCACAACGATGGTCACGTACGCCGCCTTCGGAGATTTTGGGTCTGTGCCCGAGTAGGCGATAGCCCAGTAGAAGGTGAGGGCCAGCAGTTCCCATGCAAAGATGAAGAGCAACACGTCGTCAGCGACGCAGGCGAGGATGGAGGCGAAGAGGATTGCGCACGCGGTCGCGGATGCGGCACGACCGGTGCGGCGCTCGTCGGTCGTACGCGGACCCAAACCGTAGAGCGAGACGAGCATTGCGACGACGCCGAGTACGCCCACGAAGAAGGCACTCGTTGGATCCAGCCTGAGCAATAGGTGGGTTTGTGCAGCCGCGAAGCCGATCGATTGCGTTCCTGCGCTCAAACCTTGAAGCGATGCGAGCACCGCGGCGACGCCGGCCGCACCCATTAGCAAAAAGCCGCAAAGACGTCCGAATGCGGACGGCACGATGACTGAGAATAGCGTTCCGAGGGCACAAAGCGCGAGTGCAACCAGCAATGTCATCATGACGCCGCATCCCGCGCAAGCATGTGCCCGAGCGCAACCCACAGGCCGTGCAGAATCGTCAGCGGTGAGGGCGGCGCTCCCGGAATGAGCACGTCGACCGGAAGCAGAGTGCTGACCGGCCCGACGACGTGTGGAGAATCTGCGAAGATGCCGCCGGAGCAGGCGCTGGTACCTAACGCCACGACGACCTTCGGGTCCGGCATTGCTTCGTATGTGCGCCGCAGCGGATCGGCCATCGCTTTGGTCACGACGCCGCTCACGATTAGCACGTCCGCGTGGCGCGGCGTCGCCGTGAGGAAAATACCGAGGCGATTGGCATCGTAGAACGGATTGAAGATGGCCGCCAACTCCTGTTCCTCGGATCCGTCGCTTCCCGCGTCGACGTGTCGAAGGTGCACCGAGCGGCCGAACGCGCGAGCGCGATCGCGGAGACTGCGGAACGTCTGGTCCGCCGGCTCCGCCAGCCGCGCGAGTTCGAAATGGCTACGCGCGACGAACGCGCGCGGCGCTACACGCGTGCATTGTCCGCATTGGAAGCAGCGCAGTCCATCTACCCGCGGCCTTTCGTCGGCGGAAATGGCGTTGGACAGGCATCCTGCTGCCGCCGCGGCGGCCTCTTCGCGGCCAACCTGCAGCGTCTCGATTTCACCCCGATAATCCGGCGGCATCGTATCATCGCCTAGTGGATAACGCGTCGTCAATACGCCCCGCCGCAACCCGTATCCGATCCAGCTCATCGGTCCACTTCCGACTGTGACGAAGCGAAGGAATGCTCGATGAACGAGAAGTCCGTAAAGATGTTTCCCGGAAGCGATGGCACGAAAAGCGGCCAATTCGCATAGGACGCCGATCGGACCGCCACGCGCGCAAGCGCGCCGTCCGAGATACGCACGAAGTAGAGCAACTCCCCCTGAGGCGACTCGATGCGCGCGATGGCACTGCCGTCGCGCAGCTCCACGGGAACGGCGTAAGGACCACCCGGATCGGCGTCGAGTGCGTTACGCACGAGTTGGTACGAGCGTTGAAGCTCGGCAACGCGTACCAGTGCCCGCGACGCTGCGTCGCCATTGTCCTCCAAGGCTTCCTCGCCGGCGAGCGGAGTGAATAGGTACCCATCGAGCGTACGTACGTCGCACGGGACGCCGCTGCCACGTGCAACAGGGCCGACCCCGCCATGCCGCACCACGAGCTCGCGCGAAAGCCTTCCGGTGCCGATGAGGCGGTCCATGAACGACTGGGTATTGATCAGCCGGTCGACCGCAGTACGTGCGTGATTCTCCGCGACGTCGAGGTCTCGTGCGCAGGTCTCGCGCAGGCGCTCGAGCACGTCGAAGCGCGTTCCACCGACGCAAATCACCCCGCGTGCAAAGCGGTTGCCGGTCGCGTCGCAGAGGATCCGATGCACGCGTTCCTTCGCCGCAAAGACCTGCGCGGAACCGACCGCCAACGAGCCGTCTTCGGCGAGTTTGGCGAGTGAATCGAGGTGCTGGTGGGCGCGCTCGAGTTCTACCAAGACGGCTCGCGTAGCACGAGCGCGGCTCGGCACCTCAATTCCCATCGCGCTTTCGGCTGCGCAGGCGAACGCGGCCGCGTGACTCGACGCCGTCGCGCCGGAAGCATGCTCCGCCACGAACGGTGCGAGTTCGATCGGTGCGCCAATGAAGCGCTCCTCGAGCCCGCGATGTTTGAAGAACATCGACGGGTAGACGTCGATGAAGTCCTCGCCCGCGGTCTCCACGATCCATCGGACCGACTCAACGATGCCGGATCGTACCGGTCCGTATAATACCGTCGACACCTCGGGGGACTCGACCCGCATCAGAAGTTCCGCAGGAACTACCTTCACTAACGGCCGGTTTTCGGTTAGGCCCTGGAAGCGGACGCCGAAGCGCTCCGCGATTTCCCGCTCGTACCAATCGGCGGCAGGCACTTGACCGCTGATCGAACGGACGGAATCGTATACCGCTGACGATTCGTCATGCAGTTTACCATCGCGATCCACGACGTAGTGGAGTACCACGTCCGAACCGACGCGGTCGCCAAAGATCCATGCCAGGCGCGCACCTTCTTGGACACGTCGCTCCGTCGCGGTTTGTATGCTGCTGTGTGCGATCGGTCCGCTCATGGATGACCTCCGACGATATCGCCTGCACGATCGAGCAGAACTCCGAGATGAGCTGGTACATAGAGACCGAGACCGAGGACGACGGCAAACGCCAGCAGCATCGACGCAATAGCACCGATATCTCGCTCACCGCGACGCACACCCCCCGGCGGCATACCTGCCGTCACACCGGTCGTCCAGCGAACAAGTCCGGCGAACGCAACCAATAGTAGGCCGAGCACGATTGCGGCGATCGGCCATGTGCTGCCGCCGAATCCTCCGCTCAGAATCATCAACTCGCTGCGAAAGACACCAAAGGGCGGCATGCCGGCGAGTGCCAGTCCCGCGAGCGCGAACAGCGTGCCGGAGATCGGGAGCACGGCGACGCCGCCGGTGATACCTGCGATATCGCGCGTTTCGAAGCGCGCAGCGAGGCGCCCGGCGCCCAAGAACGCGAGCGCTTTGGTCGCCGCGTGATTGACGACGTGCAGCAGCGCCCCGATGACCGCAATACGCGCTCCGAATGCGAGGCCGCACGCCACGATGCCCATGTGCTCGATGCTCGAATAGGCGAGCATACGCTTAATATCGCGTTGATATAGGAGGAAGAAGGCGCCGACGAAGAGCGAGAGCAGTCCGACGATAAAAAAGAGATGTCGCGTCATGCCGGGGCCGATAGCGGCGTTCGTGATCGACGCGAAGCGGGTGATGATATAGAGCGCGTCGGAAAGCAGCACGCCCGAAAGCATTGCGCTGGTCGGCGTCGGGCCGGCGCCGTGTGCGTCCGGCAGCCAGGTGTGCATCGGAGCAAGGCCCATCTTTGTTCCGAATCCAATCAGCGCGAGCAGGAACGCAAGACGCACCGCGTCGACGTCTAGCTTCGTGGCGACGGACATGTAGTTCGCCCAATCGGGTGTGTAGTATGAACCCAGTACGCTCGTACCCGAGGCGTAGAGAACGACCACGCCGATCAAACCAACGGCCAAGCCGCATGAAGCGATGAGAATGTACTTCCACGCGGCTTCGAGCGACGCGTCCGTACCCTGCAAACGAACCAAAAGCGCGGCGACGATCGTCGTCACCTCGAGCGTCACCCAGAGCCCGGCCATGTTCGTCAAGAGCGGCACCAGCGCTTCCGCGCAAGCGAAGGCGTTGGTCAACGCGAGGAATTCGCGTCGGTAGCGTTCGTCACCGTCCGCTCCAATGGATTCTGCACGAACGTACCACGTGCTGTAGATACCGACCGCCCCGTAGACGATTCCAACCGGGATTAGAAAAAGCGCGGAGAGCGCATCGATGTGCGAGTTTTCGTTCGCGGTGAGAAAGACGACGGCACCAATGCAGGCCGCGGTCGCGACGCCGGCGATGCCGGTCACCACGCGGCCTACCCGAGACGGTAGGACGAGCGAAAAAATGACGGCCGCAACGGGAATGGCGATGATCGCCGTCGGTAGGGCGTTCATCCGCGGAGCGTTTCGAAGACGTGCACGGAGGCGGCGGCTCGCTGCCCGACCAAGGCCCGGACCAAAACGGCGAATACGACCACCGCAACGAGCACATCGATCAAGAGAAGGATACCGATGATAAACGGGAGCCCCGGTGCGAGCGTGATGGTTCCGAAGAACAGACCATCCTCCAGTGTGAGAAACGCGACGACCTGCGCGAGTGCATTTGGTCGGAGAATCGCGACGAGAAAACCGATGAAAACCATCGATAGCGCGGTTGCAAGATCCGCTTTGGGTAAGAAAGCGCCTTGATGCAACGGCAGTTGAATCGACGTAAGGATCGAAACGCCGATAAGCACCCCGGCAATGAGCAACGAAATCCGCACGTTTATACGCGCCGGCAGCTCGATGCGCGCCGAGATACCGCGAGCGAGCCGCTGCATGTATCGTGGCAAAAGGATGCCTTTGAACAGCAGCGTCAGCATAGCCAGGGCGACGAGGTCCCAGCCACCCTCGGTAACGCCGACCCCCAGGCAAATCGCGGCAACGAGCCAAGCCTGGATAGCGTACACTCGGATGAACTCGGAGATCACGACGGAACGGAACAGCGTGAGTTGCACGACGAGCAGCAGCATCGCGATCGTCCCGGCGAACGCCTCAGGAACAGTGAGTTGATGAAGCGTCATCCGAACCCCACCGCATAGGCGAAGACCGCCAGGATGGCGATGAGCAGACCGGTTGCGATGAATTCGGTAATCTTGTACAAGCGCAATTTCGCGAACGTCGTCTCGATAGCAGCCACAACCGCGCCGACGATCAGCATCTTTCCGAAGAGCGTCACAACCGCGAGCGCTACTGACCCGACGCTACCGCTTGACGATAAACCCATCGGCAACAGCAACACGTTGACGAAAATTGTATAGAGCAAAAATTGCTTCATGGACGAGCTCCACTTGAAGAGGGCCATCCACGGGCCGGAATGCTCAAACGTGCGCGCATCGTCGATCATGCCGAATTCGATGGTCGCTGACGAACTTTCGATCGGTATGCGTCCGGTATCCACTAGCATCATCATGAAAAAGGCCGCGGTCGCGAGCACGTGCGCTGGGCGAAGCACGTTGGCCGCGGAGTCGCGAAGCGCGGCGTTCATCGCGTACGGCAGATCGGTTCCTGTGATAAAGGCAACCGAGAAAAATACGAAGATCAGCGTAGGCTCGACGAGGATGCCGACCATCGTCGCACGGCTGCTGCCGATCTGCGCGTATTCCGAACCCGAGTCGATTCCGGCAAGCGCCGTTGCGAAACCCGCGAGAGCGAAGAGGAACGCGCCGCCGAGAATGTCGCCGAAGGTGGCGCCGGGCAACGGGTACGTGGTGAGGACCGGGATCAGCGTTGCGATCGTCGCATAGCACGCACACGCCACATACGGGGCCGTTCGGAAAACCCACGACGAGGGCTCCGGTGTAAGCGGTTGCTTCCGAAAAAACTTCAGGATGTCGCGGTACGTCTGGAAAATCGACGGGCCACGCTTGCCGGCAATGACGGCTTCGGCGCGCGCGATACATCCCGTGAGCAGCGGTGAGAGCAGCAGGAGAGTCAATACCTGGGCCGCCTGCACCGCTATCGGGTGTAAGATCAACAAATGCTCCTGACAATACGATACGCGTGATTGTCAGGAGTCATCGGCCCTACGGCAGTTTGCGACACGTACGTCACGGGCGAACTCCACCGCCCGAATAGCCCCTTCAGGGTCTGCGGTTCGGCTTCCTGGCGACCGGAGCCGCGCAGACGTCGACAATTACCGGCCCCTTCTGGTTCATACCTGTCCCACGTGGGAGATTTCCGCTTGCGCCGTGCGACGTAGAGCTCGGAGCGTGGCATCGATGCACGACTTGATCACGCCGAGCCGAGCATATCCCTGTTCGAGCACCTCGCCGACTGCACGCTTCGTACTCGCGGCAAGTTCTTCGCCGACGGCGCGGCGCAGATGCTCGATCCAATCGTCGATGGCGGCATCGTCGCCCGGAGGATCAGGGATATGCAGATTGTCGAAGTCAATCCATCCAATCGAGAACATGCGCGGAAAGATGCGCTCTACGTGAACAAGACGCGACGCGGCAATGGCGTCAGCGATGCGATCTTCGGCGTTGGCAATCTCATCCGCGTAAATGCGGAACCGCGCGCGCACGCGCAACGCGGCCTTCGAGCAGATGGAATCGGCGCAGACTGTTCCGATACGCTCGAACGCCTCCCGGCGCAGGCCCGCCGCGAGATCCACATCCTCCAAGAATCCCATGCCGGCCATGGTATTGCGAGCACTGCGTTTGGCGATTTCCAGCGGGCGGTTAAAGTAGCGCTCGATCTTTATCGCGTCATCCGCGCAGCCCGCGAGGAGCCGTTCACGCGCCGCTTCCTCGGCGTGACAAAGGTCGTCGAAAAGATCGCCCATCGGCGAGCGTTGTGACATAAAAAAGCTCCTGGCTTAGCGGATCCGGCCAGGAGCCATCAGCCGATTATTGGCGGTTCGAGGGGGTGCTCCATCCCCGTTGGTAGCGTGTTCTTACTGACGACCGCTGCGCCCTTCGCATGCCCTGCACCGGTGATCCAAGGCGCGCGCAATCGATTCAGTGAACGCTCAACGTTGCGCCATCGCGCCAAGACATAATCCGGCGCCCACGATGAAAAAGACTTCTCCGCTGCCGTGCGATACCGCGGTATATACGTAGGCGCCCATAGCGGCCAGCGCAACGGCCTGCACCCGCAGAACGCGATAGCCGCCGACGGGGATTAAATACGATGCGAGCACCGAAACGATGGCGACGAAACCTTCTTTAAACACAATCGCGCAGCCCATTCCGGACAATGTGAGGAGCAGCCTGAGCACGGCCGCGACGACGGCCGACCGTCTCGGATGCTCGATCTTGGACCGCGATGAAGCCTTGCGCATGAAAAAACTCCTGTCAAGACTACGGTGCTCATCTTGATAGGAGCCATTAGCCGTTTTCGGCGGTTAGACGGAAGCTCCATCCCGCTGGATTACGCTTTAGCCGAATTACGAGATCGTTCCTATCTATCCGCATTCTGCCACAAGCGTGAGTAGCTATTTGCAGCCGCGTGAGCAGGCCAAACTACATGTACCCCAAGGCTCAGCCTGCCAAGATCGGTTCTTTGCGTTCGTCCAGCTTCGCGAGCACGTCGTAGAGCGCGTCGTAGGCCTCGTCGATGCCCTCTTCGCCGATCACCAGCGGCGGTGCGAAGCGCAGTGAGTTCCCGCCCGCGCTTCCGACCAGCACGCCGGCTTCGCGCAGCGCGGTCACGACGTCGCCAACCGGATATTTCTCTTTCAACTGCAGCGCGGCCAAAAGCCCTATTCCGCGCATCCCGTCGATCGCGTTGGGAAACGCCAGCGCGAGATCGGTCAGGCGCGCCATCAGCTGTACCTCGCGCACCGCGACGTACGAAGCGAGATCGATCGCATCGCGCACGCGCAGATGCGCCAGCGCCGCCGCGCACGGAATCGGCGAGCCGCCGAACGTCGAACCGTGATCGCCCGGACGCAGCGCGTCGGCCGCGCACTCCGCCACCAGCATCGCGCCGATGGGTAAACCGTTCGCGAGCGCCTTCGCCATCGTCACCACGTCGGGTGTGACTTCGAAGCGCTGGAAGGCGAAGAGCGGTCCGAGCCGTCCCATGCCGCACTGAATCTCATCGAAGATCAGCAGCGCGCCGCGCGCATCGCACAGCCGCCGCGCCGCAGCCAAAAATTCCGGCGTCGCCGGGTGGACGCCGCTCTCTCCCTGCACCGGCTCGACGATGAACGCGGCGACGCGCTCGTCCAAATTCTTCTCGAGCGCGGCGACGTCGTTGAACGGCGTGAACGCGAAGCCCGCCGGCATCGGTCCGAAACCCTCTTGATACTTCGCGTTGTCGGTAGCGGCCAGCGCGCCGTACGTACGCCCGTGAAACGATCCCGTGCAGGCCAGGATCGTCATGCGATCCTTCTCGTCGCGACGGAACGCCCGTTTGCGCGCGAGCTTGATCGCGGCTTCGTTCGCTTCGGTGCCCGAATTGCAGAAGAACACGCGCGCGAGGCCGCTGCGATCGACCAATTCGCGCGCGAGAGTGCCGGCCGGCTCCTGATAGTAGAGATTGCTCACGTGAACGAGCGTGCGCGCTTGCTCCGAAACCGCCTGTGCGATCCACGGATGGCTGTGACCGAGCGCACACACCGCAATACCGGCGATGAAATCGAGATAGCGCCGCCCCTGATCGTCGAAGAGATAGCAGCCCTCGCCGCGCACGAACGTCACCGGCGCCCGATTATAATTACCTAAAAGAGCATCCATGGCTATGTGCGGTAACTTGCGTTGATGCGGACATAGTCCTTTGACAGGTCGCACCCCCAGGCGGTGGCGGCCGCGTCGCCCAGCCCCAAACGCAATTCCACCACGATATCGGTGATCTCCAGTTCGTGATGCGCCTCGGCTTCGCTGAGCGCTTCGATCGCGCCGACCTGCACCCAGGTCTTGCCGTTGAGCAAGAGCGACCATTTCTCGGGATCGAGTCCCGCGTTGACCGAACCAGCCGCAGCGATGATGCGTCCCCAGTTCGGATCCTCACCGTACAGCGCGGTGCGAACTAAATTGCTGTTGATCGCGGCTCGCCCGATCGCGCGCGCTTGCGCGACGTCCTTCGCGCCGGTCACGTGGAGGGTGAGCGTCTTGGTCGCGCCCTCGCCGTCGGCCACCATCGCCAGCGCCAGGTCCAAACAAACCTGGCGCAGTGCGCGCGAAAACGGCGCCGGCGGTGCCTGTTTGCCGGCGGGCGCGAACGCATAGGCCGCGTCGTTGGTCGACATGCAGCCGTCAACCGAAATCATGTTGAAGCTCGCATCGCACGCTTCGCGCAGTTCCCGCTGCAGCGCCTCTCGGCTCATCGGCAGATTGGTCGCCACGAAGGCGAGCATCGTCGCCATGTTGGGAGCGATCATCCCCGATCCTTTGGCGATCCCGCCGACGGTATATTTCTTCCCGCCGACGTAGAACTCGTAGGCTGCGAGTTTCGGCACGCGATCGGTGGTCAGAATCGCCTCTGCCGCGTCGTTGCTTGACTTCATCCCGCTCTCGAGCTGGGCGATCGCGCGCTCGAGGCCGCGCTGCACGCGATCCATCGGCAGCGGCACGCCGATCACGCCGGTGGAGGCGATCACGATGCTCGTCATCGGAATCTTCAGCAGCGCGCCGGTCTGCCGCGCGGTCGCGCGGCTATCGCGCTCGCCGCGCTCGCCCGTGCACGCGTTGGCGCAGCCCGAATTGCACACGACGGCGCGCATCGCGCCGCCCGATTGCCCGATGTGTTCGGCGCTCACCAGCAGCGGCGCAGCCTTGATCTCGTTGGTCGTGATGACGGACGCACAGGCCTGCGGCACATCGAAAACGATCAGCGCGAGATCGCGCTTGCGCGGTTTGATGCCGGCGTGCACGCCGGCGAGACGCACGCCGGGCACCGCGCCGATGCCGCCGCGTACGGCTACGAGGCGGACGTCGTCATCCTGCAACAATGGCGCGAGCATGCAATCCGGTCTCCTCGGGATAGCCCAGCATGAGGTTGAGATTCTGTACGGCTTGACCCGCTGCGCCTTTGCCGAGATTATCGATCGCGCACAGCACGCGCACGGTGTTTCCGACCACGTCGACGCGCAGCTCCGCATCGTTCGTGCCGTTCACCGCGGCCACGCTCGGGATGCGCTCGCCCTCGAGCATGCGTACAAACGGGCTGCTCACGTACGCTTTCGCAAACGCGGCGCGCACCGCGCCTTCATCGAGCACGCGGTCGAAGACTGCGTACGAATCGGCGAGCATCCCGCGCGCGAGCGGAACGACGTGCGGCGTGAAAAGCAACGGCGCGGCACTGCCGTGAACGCGCAAGAACCGTTCGATCTCGGGTTGATGCCGGTGCCCCGCGATGCCGTAGGCGCGAATATCGCCGGCAACTTCGGCGTAGAGCGAGCCGACCGACGGATTGCGCCCCGCGCCGGTGATACCGCTCTTTGCATCGACGATGAGCTGTAGCGGCGTCGCGAGCTGCAGAAGCGGAAGCAGCCCGAGCAGACTCGCCGTCGGATAACAGCCCGGGTTGGCAACCAACGGCGCGCTCGCAATCACTTCGCGGTTCCATTCGCACAAGCCGTACGCCGCGCGATCGTCGAAGCGATAATCGGCCGAGAGATCGACCACGCGCGCGCCCGCGTCGAGAAACGCCGGGACGTGCGTCTGCGCCTCCCCATGCCCGCCGGCGGCGATCACCACGTCACCGGCCTGCAGCGCCGACGCAACCGATCCCGCCGGTGAAAAGACGTACGCACTCGTGCGCAAGAGCGGAAAATGATCGGCGAGCGCGGCGCCCGCGTGACTGCGGCTTTCGAGCACGCCCACGTCGAAGAACGGGTGCCGATCGAGCAATCGAATCGCTTCGCCCGCCGCGTAGCCGCTGGCGCCCCACACGTGCACACGCGTCATATCTGATCCAATTCCGCGGCGAGCGAAGCAAGACCCGCGCGCACCGCACCCGGCGAGGTGGATCCGCTCGTCATTTTCGCCGCCACGCTCGCCTGCGGCGTTAACGGCGCGTGAAGATTCTTAAGGCCGGCTTCTCGAGCGAGCGCGTCGAGGTCGCGCTCGTCGAGCGCGCGCCCTGCTTCTTCCGCCGCGCGAACCGCAGCGCCGACGAACGCGTGCGCGTCGCGCGCACTCGTACCGGATTGAATCAGCGCATCCGCGATGTCGGTCGCAACCGTGTATCCCTCGCCGGCGCGCGCGTTCAGGTTCGCCCGCACGAAGTTCGTGTCGCGCAGCGCCCGCTCGAACGCGTCGAGCGCCGCGAGCGCGCGTTCGCAAACCGCGATCGTCAGGCGTTTGGTCTCCTGCAGATCGCGATGATAGGAAAGCGGCAACCCGATGGTCGAAGCGAGCGCACCGAAATACGCTCCGGTAATCTCGCTCGCGCTGCCGCGCACCAATTCGAAGACGTCGGGATTGCGCTTCTGCGGCATCAGGCTCGAGCCGGTCGAACTGGCGTCGCCCAGGCGAACGTACCCGAACGCCGGCATCGCCCACACGACGATCTCCGCGCTCACGCGGGAAGCGTTGACGAGCGCAAGCGCGCACGCGTGCGCGACGTCGAGCGCGCTCTCACGCGTACCGATCGCGTCCATCGCATTGCGCGAGGGCCGTTCGAATCCCAAGCGCCGGCACGCCGCCTCGCGATCGAGCGGAAGGGTCGAGCCCGACACCGCCCCCGAGCCGAGCGGACACGAATGCAGTGCCGAATCGGCCACGCGCGCGAAACGTTTTGCGTCGCGAACGAACGGTTCGGCGGCCGTCTGAAGCCAGAAGGCCAGCAGCACCGGCTGTGCCGGCTGCATGTGCGTCGTCGCCGCGAGCAGCGTCTGCGCGTTGAGTTCTTCCACGGCGCGCGCGAGCAGATGCCGCGCGATCGACTGCGTGCGCCGCGCGCCCGCCCGCGCGCGGTCGTGCGCGTAGAGCGCGAGCGTGGTTGCGACCTGATCGTTACGGCTGCGCCCGGCGTGCAAGAGCGCACCGGCCTGCGGGCGCAGCTCGCGCACGCGCGCATCGATCGCACCGTGCACGTCCTCGGCGCCGCTCGCACGCGCGTACGCATCGAAGCTTCCGTTCTCGATCTCGGCTGCGACGCCATCGAGCGCACCGTGCAGCGCGGCTGCCGCCGCGGGATCGATGATGCCGCCGCCCGCGAGCGCATCGACGTGCGCCTGCGAGGTTTGCACGTCGAACGGCGCGAGCACGAGATCGTCTTCCAGCGACGAGCCGAAGGCGAGCAGCGCCGGATCGGGCGCGGCGCCGAACCTGCCGCCCCACTGCAAATGTGTCACAGACTCCGCGCAACGGAGTCGAGGGACCGAACCGCAGCCAACTGATCCAGCGGTAACCCATACACGCGAATGAACCCGTCGGCGGCGCGATGGTCGAACGTGTCACCTGCACCGTAGGTCGCGAGCGACTCGTTGTAGAGCGCGAACGGCGAGCGCACACCCGCCGTCGTGACGGTGCCATGATAGAGCGACAGGCGTACGTCGCCGGTTACGCGCGCCGCGAACGAGCCGTTGAAAGCATCGAGCGCATCGCGCAGCGGCGACATCCACAAGCCGTCGTAGACCAGCTCCGCGTATTTCTGATCGCAGCTCGCCTTGAACCGCAGCTCGTCGCGCGTGAGCACCAGCCGCTCGAGCGCCTTGTGCGCCGCCAGCAGCACGGTCGCCGCCGGCGCCTCGTAAACTTCGCGCGACTTGACACCGATCACCCGGTCCTCGACCAAATCGATGCGCCCGATGCCGTGCACGCCGGCGAGCGCATTGAGCTTGGCGATCAGCGCCGCACCGCGCGTGTCATCCAACGCGGGCACGCCGTCGTCGAAGTGCAGGACGATCTCGTCGGGCTTCGCCGGTTGAACGGCGGCCGACGCGGTCCACGCGTATGCGTCCTCGGGCGGCGCCGTCCACGGGTCTTCGAGCACGCCCGCTTCGATCGAGCGGCCCCACAGATTGGCGTCGACCGAATATGGTTTCGCCGCCGAGTGCGCGATCGGAATGCCGTGTTCGGCCGCGAACACGATCGCGTCGGGACGCGAGAGCGGCGATTCTCGCAGCGGCGCGCGCACCGTCAGCGCCGGATCGAGCGCGCGCACCGCCAGCTCGATGCGCACCTGGTCGTTGCCCTTGCCGGTACAGCCGTGCGCGACCGCGTCGGCACTGAATTGATGCGCGACTTCGACCAGCAGCGCGCCGATCAACGGCCGCGAGAGCGCGGCCGAGAGCGGGTAGACGCCTTCGTACATCGCGTTCGCCGCCAGCGCCGGCTGCACGTAGTTGCTCACGAAGCGCTCGCGCGCGTCGATCACCACCGCGTCGTACGCGCCCAGCGCGAGCGCTTTCTTGCGCACCTTTTCGAGTTCGGCGGCGGCGCCGGCGCCGGCGACGCCGTCCGACTCACCCAGATCCGCGGTCATCGCGACGACCTCGTTCCCGGCGAGGATCAACTTCTTGAGGAGGACCGACGTGTCGAGACCGCCGGAGTAAGCGAGGACGATGCGGCTCACGCTGCGCTGCTTCCTTTCAAATCCAAGAACCGTTGTTTGATCACGGGCATCTCTTCGGCGCTGCGCACGACGATCATCACCGTGTCATCGCCCCCGAGCGTACCCAAGATTTCCGGCCAGCCGGCTTCGTCGACTGCCGAGGCAACCATCATCGCGCTGCCCGGCGGCGCCTTGATCACGATCAGGTTGACGCTGCCTTGGATGCTGACCGCCAGTTCGGCGATCACACGGTGCAGGCGGCTCACGTAGTTGACGGTTGCGTTGGGCACCACGTATTTGAAGAGCGCATCGTCCTCATGGCCGTTGCCGTTGACCTTGATCGGCACCTTGACCAGACCCAGTTCCTTGATGTCGCGCGAGACGGTTGCTTGCGTGGCGGCGAAGCCCTGCGCTTCGAGCAGCGCGACCAGTTCGTCTTGCGAGTGAACCGGCCGCGTCGCGACCAGCGTGAGAATCGCCCGTTGGCGACGATCTTTCATGACTACAACATTCCTTTGGCGTCGGTAAGCAAGGCCACGAGCAGCGCCTTCTGCGCGTGCAAACGGTTCTCGGCCTGATCGAAGACGGCGCTGCGCAAACCGTCGATCACGGCGGCGCTGACTTCTTCGCCTCGATGCGCCGGCAGGCAGTGCATGAACACCGCATGCGGCTGCGCGTACGAAAGCAGCTCTTCGGTCACGGAATAGGGACGCAGCATCGCATCGTTGCGTTCGCGATAGCGCTCCTCGCCCATCGACGTCCACACGTCGGTATAGATCACGTCGGCGCCGCGCACCGCGCGAATCGGATTGGTGAACGCGCGCGCGTTCCCGCCGGCGGCTTCGCCCAGTTTGTTGAGGAGCGTCAGCGTCGCTTCGGTCGGACGATGGGTCGGTGGCGCACCGAAGTGCACGACCGCGCCGAGCATCACCGCAGCTTGCGCGAGCGAGGTCGCGACGTTGTTCTTGCCGTCGCCCACGTAGGCGATGGTCAGCCCTTCGACGGTGCCGAAGCGCTCTTCGATGGTAAGCAGATCGGCCAGTGCTTGCGCCGGATGCGCAACCGCCGAGAGGCCGTTGATCACCGGCACCGTGGCCGAATGGGCGAAACGGGTGAGCGGCGCGTGCTCGTGCGTGCGCACCACGATCGCATCGACGTAGCGCGAGAGGACGCGGGCCGCGTCCTCGGGCGTCTCGCGGCTCCCGATCATGAACTCGTTGCCGGCGGCAAAGAGCGTCTGGCCGCCCAGCTGCTGCATCGCTACTTCAAAGGATACGCGCGTGCGCAGGCTGGGCTTCTCGAAGAGCAGCATCAGGGTGCGGCCGCGCAGGAGCGTGCGCACCTCGGTGCCGGGAACGGCCTTGAGGTAGCGGGCCAGAGCGAGCAGCGCGG
The DNA here is from genome assembly GCA_035502855.1 of Candidatus Baltobacteraceae bacterium. NCBI lineage: Bacteria > Bacillati > Vulcanimicrobiota > Vulcanimicrobiia > Vulcanimicrobiales > Vulcanimicrobiaceae > Vulcanimicrobiaceae bacterium. Next base: position 4,062 of record DATJTX010000035.1, on the reverse strand, counting down.
CCAACTCGCCGGGCGAGAAGTCCGTGATCTCGAGTATGTTGCGCCCGCGCAGGGTATTGCCGCGGGCTGGCGCGATGGAAGGCATTGCTTGTATATTTATACATATGGAGCATAATTATGCAACCCCCTCGGCCTTTGGTCCGGTGGTCGTCAAGTACGGCGGCAACGCTCTTGGTGTAGGGGGGGCCTCTGTCACCCCGAGCTCCCCCCCTGTCACCCTGAGCTTGTCGAAGGGGGATCCCATCCTGGCCGAGCTCGTCGCCCTCCACCAAGGCGGCACGCCGGTCGTGCTCGTCCACGGAGGCGGTCCCGAGATCGACCGCTGGCTCGACCTACGCGGGGTGCCGACCCGGCGGGTCGACGGCTTGCGGGTCACCGACGCGGCGACGCTCGAGATTACCGAAGCGGTGCTGTGCGCGACGATCAACAAACGGCTCGTGCGCGCGTGCAGTGCGCTCGGCGCGCGCGCGGTCGGCATCAGCGGAGAAGACGCCGGAACGCTCGTCGCGACGCGCGCGCATGGATCGCACGGTGAGGATCTCGGCTACGTCGGCGAAGTTGCCGGCTGCGATCCCGCGCTCATCAATACCTTGCTCGCGACCGGCTATCTGCCGATCGTCGCGCCGCTCGCCACGGCCGAAGACAACGCGCATCCCTACAACGTCAACGCCGACCTCGCCGCTGCGGCGCTCGCAGGCGCACTGCACGCGCGCGCGTTCGTCGTGATCACCAACGTCGAACGCGTGCGCCGCGATGCGGCTGATCCGGCTAGCGGCATCGATCGGCTCACGCTCGAAGAGGCGCGCGCGTTCGTGAACTCGCCCGCCTGCGAAGGCGGCATGCTTCCGAAAATGCAGGCCGCGATCGCCGCAGTCGAATCCGGCGCCACGGCGACCTACATCTGCGGTCCGCAACCGCTCGCCGCCGCCCTCGCCGGCAACGCCACCGTCGTTACGTTGTCATCGCGAGCGTAGCGCTTTGTCATCCCGAGCCCTTCGACTCGCTGCGCTCGCTCAGGACAGGCTCCGCTACGCGGAGTCGAGGGGCCGCATCCACCGTTGCCCCCTCAGCGTAGGCGAGTTCTCACGCACTTGCCCTGGCGGTATGTTGACAGTTTATTGTCGATGGAATAGGCTGTTTACGGGAGGACACGCGGATGACACCATTAGGGGGCTTCGACTTAGACGCAGATATTACGCTGAGCGAGCTACGTGAGGAGGATACTCTTCGCAAGCGGCTCGAGGCTCATCATCGGCTTCGGGTGCGCCGGCGCAGTGACGTGATCGGCGTGCTCGTCGATGCGCACGCGTGGCGTGCCATCGAGTCGCACTTGCGCGAACTTGAACAGGTCATCGAGCGCTACGAAGAACAAGCCGCCCACACCATCGTTGCAGACCGGGCACCTAACGCGAATTTCGTTCCTGTTACGCCGGTTGTAATCGATGACATCGAGCGACAGTATAACGACTTGACGGCGCGTGACGAATAGGTCGCCGAAACCCGCAGATGCTAAGAAGAATTTCTACGACGTTTTGCGGACGACCGGGGTTGCCGTTGTTCCGGCGTACGTTGCCAGGGATCTTGCGAATCTGCGGCGAGCCTTTCCTGAAGATGGGCAGTATGCGCGCGCGATTATCGCGGTTGCAAGCGAGATCCAACGCGCACTCGCGGCTCCGCGCGATTTTGGGATTGAACTAGATCGCGAACTGGACTCTTGGCGGCGCAGCAAGTTTCCGTCGAAGAATCGCGAGACCGCCGACCTTCGCCTCATCTTCAGGGCAGCCGGAAACGGCGGCATCCAAATCCTTGCGTTCGGCGATCGCCAATTCCCGGACTCCGTCTATTACACGGCTAAGGAGCGAGCACTCTGAAAGTCTAGTGGTCGACGAACTTCGAGACTTCGCCCAACGTCGGATCGAGGCGCAGCGCCTCCAGCGCGTATTTGCGCAGTTCGTGACCGCCGGCAACCTCGACGCGTACGGTAACCTCGTGCGGATGCACGTCTTTGACGACGCCTTCTTCTTGCGTTCCGTCGATATAGACCTTATCGCCCGGTTTCAGCATTGCGGTTCTCCTCTCGCGCGGTTGCGGTTGGTCACTTTGGCCTAGCTGGTCATTTTAGCCCAACGGGTATGATTACGGCGATCCGGGGCGAATACCCGTGTCATGACGACAATCGAGGAGTCGCTCAGCCCGGCTGAGCGCGACGTATTACAGAAGCTGCTGAACGGTCTTCGCAATCAGGAGATCGCCTCGAAGCTACGCCTTTCCGACAAAACCGTCAAGAACCATATCTCGCACATTTTGCGTAAAACGGGCACCACGTCGCGCCTGGAACTGACCATCAAGGTATACAAACAGCGCGAGCGTGCCCTTCGCCGCCGCTTTAGCACGACGTAGCGCCGATGAGCGGCGTGCGTGTTTTGGTCGGGACGCGCAAGGGCGCGTTCGTCCTCGAAGCCGACGGCAAACGCAAGAACTGGAGCGTCCACGGCCCGCACTTCGCCGGGTGGGAGATCTACCATCTAAAAGGGTCGCCGGCCGATCCGAACCGCGTCTACGCTTCGCAAAGCACCGGCTGGCACGGACAGGTGATGCAGCGTTCGGATGACGGCGGCAAGACCTGGGAAACGGTCGGCAACGCGTTCGCGTACGACGGCGTTGCCGGTACGCACCTGTGGTACGACGGCACGCCGCGTCCGTGGGAGTTCAAGCGCATCTGGCATCTCGAACCCTCGCTCGCCGATCCCGACACCGTCTACGCCGGTGCCGAAGACGCGGCACTCTTCCGTTCGAATGACGGCGGAAAAACCTGGAGCGAGCTCTCGGGCTTGCGCACGCACAACACCGGCGCGAGCTGGCAGCCCGGCGCGGGCGGCATGTGTCTGCATACGATCCTGATCGATCCGAAAGATCCGCAGCGCATCTTCACCGCGATCTCCGCGGCCGGCGCGTTTCGCAGCGACGACGGCGGAGAAACCTGGCGTCCTATCAACCGGGGATTGAAATCCGCCCAAATTCCCGACCCCGATGCCGAGGTCGGCCACTGTGTGCACCGCATCGCCATGCATCCCTCGCACCCGGACGTGCTCTTCATGCAGAAGCATTGGGACGTGATGCGCAGCGACGATGCGGGCGGCTCGTGGCGCGAAATCAGCGGCAATCTGCCGACCGATTTCGGCTTTCCGATCGACGTGCACGCACACGAACCCGAGACGATCTACGTCGTTCCGATCAAGAGCGACACCGAACACTTCCCGCTCGACGGGAAGCTGCGTGTCTACCGCAGCCGCACCGGCGGCGATGCGTGGGAGGCGCTCACCACGGGCCTGCCGCAGCGCGATTGCTACGTCAACGTTCTGCGCGATGCGATGGCGGTCGACTCGCTCGATTCGTGCGGTATCTACTTCGGCACGACCGGCGGCCAGGTGTACGCTTCAGCCGATGCCGGCGAGAACTGGAGCGCGATCGTTCGCGATCTTCCGGCCGTGCTCTCGGTCGAGGTACAGACGCTGCCGTGATCCGCGTCGTGCTTCCGCCGCATCTGCGTACGCTCGCACGGGTCGACGACGAAGTGCGGTTCGATCTCGGCGAGGGCGTGACGTTGGGTTCCGTGCTCGGGGCGATCGAAAGCCGCTATCCGATGCTGCTCGGTACGATTCGCGATCGCGCGACGCACACGCGCCGCCCCTTCATCCGCTTCTTCGCCTGCGAACGCGACCTCTCGCACGAGCCGCCCGATACGCCGCTGCCCGAGCGGGTCGCGAGCGGCGCCGAACCGCTGCTCATCATCGGCGCCATGTCGGGCGGCTAACCCGCTGGACGGGGCCGCTTGGCCCATGCAACGCACGAAACAAAACCTTAACGGCCCCGCCTGCGTTTCACTTCATCTCCGCCGGTAAAAAACTACCGATATTAGGATTCGTTGTGACTGCCTTGCAACGCATCCTACGCTGCAACCGGCTCCGCACCGGTATCCGGGAGTCTTGAGAGCGCCAACTGCGCTCGCCGGCGGATCTCCAGCGCCGCGTTGACGTCCGCATGGGTCGAAAACCCGCAGCG
>DATJTX010000034.1 GCA_035502855.1 Candidatus Baltobacteraceae bacterium | reverse complement strand
AGGGTTATGACCGCGATGGCGCATCTCCATCGTCGTCGGCTCGGTCACAGAACACCCTGGCTATGCTCCCTCGCCGACTCCTCGGATCTGCGGCCATCGGGGCCATAACGATCGGTGCATGGACTTCTTCAGAGCTTCCCTGGGTCAGAGCGCCGAACGCAGGAATTGCGCGATCGCGGGAACGAGCGTCGCGCACAGCGGTAAAGCCGGGTTCATGTAGGTCGCGATGTTCGCATCGCGGCCTTGCGGCGCGTCGACGAGGATGTGATTCATGCCCTCGATGGTGAGGAGTCGGGCCTTCGGATCGGCGCCGGCAAGCCGCTGCGCGTCGGCCGCGCTCACCTGAATGTCGGTCGTGCCGTGGACGATCAGCACCGGTATTGTGAGCTTTGCGATCTCCTTGGCCGGATCGTAGCGGTACTCCGAGATCAGGTAAGGCTGTACGCTGGGCCGGAAGAGCGGGGCCAGCGCCGGATCCGGATCGGCAACGGTCTTGCCGGCAAGCAACGAGGCGTTGATGCGCGCGACCTCGCTTACGATTGAGGGCGGGTTGTCGGGGTTCGCGCGAACTTGCTCGTCGATGATGGTCGCCAAGTTGCGGCCCGCTCCTTCGAGCGAGACGAACGCCTGCACGTGCGCGTCGCGCTGCGCTGCCAGCATCCCGATCAGCGACCCCTCGCTATGGCCGATGATCGCAATGCCGTGGAAGCGCGGATCGCGCTCGAGGCGCGCGGTGAGCGCAAGCGCATCGGCCACGTAATCATCGAAACGCAGCTCCGATTCGGGCTGGCCGTCGGCGCTTTCGCCGACGCCGCGCTTGTCGTACCGCAGGCTCGCAATGCCTTGCCCCGCGAGCGCGAGCGCGAGCTTCTTGTAGGCATCGCTCTTCAGCATTGCTCCGCTATTGCCGTCGCGGTCGGTCGGGCCTGAGCCCGCGATGATCAACGCCACCGGGAACGGGCCTTCTCCGGCGGGCAGCGTCAGCGTACCGGAGAGGCTGCCCGAGGAAATCGGAACGGTGAGCGACTCTTCGCGCATACCCGCCGCCCTAGCCGGCGAGGGCATCGACACGAAGAGCAACGCAAGGGCCGCTAGCACCGTCGGCACACGATCGTCCTTTCAGATTCATAGGTGAAGACGATGGAAAGTATTGCTTCCATTGGCTTTGACTAGTCGATCTCCTCGATTAGCATGAACGAGTGGCGCTCGCGGCTCGGCCGGCTCGCGCCCTTTTGCTCGCCCTGAAGGAGATGGAATCTTGTCTGAGAGCACGTGTCCTGTGCACCCGAAGGCTCACGTTGGCCGTCACAACCGCGACTGGTGGCCCGAGCAGCTTCGTCTATCGATCTTGCGCCAAAATTCCCCGCAATCGAATCCGATGGGCGCTGATTTCGACTACGCCAAGGAATTCGAAAAACTCGATCTTGCGGCGCTGAAGCGCGATCTGCGCGAACTGATGACCGATTCGCAGGATTGGTGGCCGGCAGATTTCGGTCACTATGGGCCGCTCTTCATTCGTATGGCGTGGCACGCTGCCGGTACGTATCGCATCGCGGACGGACGCGGCGGCGCCGGCGGAGGACAACAACGCTTCGCTCCGCTCAACAGCTGGCCGGACAACGTGAATCTGGATAAGGCTCGCCGGCTGCTCTGGCCGATCAAGCAAAAATACGGCAAGCAGATCTCGTGGGCGGATCTCTTGGTGCTCACCGGCAACGTTGCGCTCGAATCGATGGGCTTCAAGACGTTCGGCTTCGCCGGCGGGCGGCCCGACCAATGGGAGCCCGACGAGTCGGTCTATTGGGGTGCCGAAGACATCTGGCTCGCCGACGAGCGATACGCGGGAGAACGGGTTCTCGAGAACCCTTTGGCCGCGGTGCAGATGGGCTTGATCTACGTGAACCCCGAAGGGCCGAACGGCAATCCCGACCCGCTCAAAGCTGCGATCGATATTCGCGAGACGTTTCGCCGCATGGCGATGAACGACGAAGAGACGGTAGCGCTGATCGCGGGCGGCCATACCTTTGGGAAGACCCACGGCGCGGGTGATCCGACCCACGTCGGGCGCGAACCTGAAGGCGCCGACATCGCGCTGCAGGGCCTGGGGTGGAAGAGTTCGTTCGGGAAGGGACACAGCGAACACACCATCGGCGGCGGTCCCGAGGTGACGTGGACCACCACCCCGACCAAATGGAGCAACAACTTCTTCGAATCATTGTTCAAAAACGAGTGGGAGCTGACCAAGAGTCCGGCCGGAGCAAAACAGTGGATCGCCAAGAACGGCGCGGCCCCGGTGCCGGATGCGCACGACCCCAAGAAGCACCACAAGCCGACCATGCTGACGACCGATCTCGCGTTGCGGTTCGATCCGATCTACGAGAAGATCTCGCGCCGCTTTTACGAGCATCCCGACCAACTCGCGGACGCATTTGCGCGTGCGTGGTTCAAGTTGACGCACCGCGATATGGGGCCGCGGGCACGTTATCTCGGTCCGGAGGTGCCGAAGGAAGAGCTCATTTGGCAAGATCCGGTACCGGCGGTCGATTATCGGCCGATCGACGAACGCGACGTCGACGCGCTCAAAAAGCAAATCGCCGGCTCGGGGCTCTCGGTCTCGCAGCTGGTCTCGACCGCGTGGGCATCGGCTTCCACGTTCCGCGGTTCCGACAAACGCGGCGGCGCGAACGGCGCACGTATTCGGCTCGAGCCGCAAAAGCGTTGGGAGGTCAACCGGCCGGCGCAACTGGCAACGGTGCTCAAGAAGCTCGAGGAGATTGCCAGTTCGTTCAACGGCGCGCAATCCGGCGGCAAAAAGGTCTCGCTCGCCGATTTGATCGTGCTGGCGGGCAATGTCGGCGTTGAACAAGCCGCGAAGAAAGCTGGGTTCGACGTGACCGTGCCGTTCGCGCCGGGACGCACCGACGCGACGCCAGAGCAAACCGACGTAGAATCGTTCGCCGTACTCGAGCCGGTGGCCGACGGCTTCCGTAACTACGTCAAGAACCGCGTCGGCATTCCAACCGAGATGATGCTGGTGGACAAGGCGCAGCTCTTGACGCTGACCGCGCCCGAGATGACCGTTCTGGTCGGCGGAATGCGCGTGCTCGATACCAATGCCGACGGTTCCAAGCACGGCGTCCTCACCAAGCGGCCCGGGGTGCTTACCAACGATTTCTTCGTGAATCTGCTCGACATGAGCGGCGAATGGAAAGCATCGTCAAAAGACCAGACGGATCGGACAGTATACGAGCGTCACAACCGTAAGACCGGCGCGGTCGAATGGACCGCAACGCGGGTCGATCTCATCTTCGGATCCAACTCCGAACTGCGCGCACTCGCCGAAGTCTACGCAAGCGCGGACGCGGGGCGCAAATTTGTCGACGATTTCGTCGCCGCATGGACGAAGGTCATGAATGCGGATCGCTACGATCTCTTGCGACGCGAGGCTGCGACAGCGGTCGCTTAGTGCAAAGAGACGCCGGCGCGATGCGCCGGCGTCCGCCGGCGTCCTTTTCTTACCAGCCCGAGGACGGGTGAGGAAGCGTTCATGGCTACCTATGAGCCATTTGCTTCGAAGCCCTCGATCCTCTTGTAAACGACGTACGAATAAACGATCGGCACAGCGACGATGGCCGAAACCACACCGATGAGTACACCGGTGGAATTACCGCTCACCACGCCACTCACGATGAAAACGATGCCGCCAAGGACGAAGAGCCAACCGGCGAGTCTGTTCGTCCGTAGCCATACTTCATCGCTCGCCAGGGTCCAAGGAGTGCGAATCCCCAAGAAAAAGTTCTTGCGAACTTTCCCCATATAGTTCCCTATTATCACGAATAGACTGCCTACCAGCACGAGCACGAAGCCGCTGGAGGGTGCAGCCATCCCGACCGAGGCGCGGACTACAGCGACGCCGACGACGAATTCTACCACCATGACGGCAACGACGATCAGGTTCAATACATCGGTAGATTGTCCGAACCGAAACCCCGTTGGCGATATTTTTGGAAGCGCGAGCATGAGAACGCACAGTCCTATGAGCAGGGCCGGTTGCACTGAAAGGCCCCACAGCTTCGGCATGTATCCATTAGCGTGCCCCGCAGCATCCCAGTGCGTGGGGATCAGCGCCGGCGCATGCGGATAAGACCAAGCGGAAAGCCCGACGGATATCAACGCAAGAACGAGACCAAAGAGTAGCGCCTTTTTACGACTCATTTGTCATGCCTTTCACACCCCTCGACCAGATCCAGGACAAAACGAGATACGTCCATGAGAACTGACGTGTTCAACGAATACACGAGGTTCTGCCCCCGGCGCTCGACGCGAACGAGGTCGGCGGCCCTGAGGGCAGATAGATGGTGCGAGACCGATGGCGCTGAGAAATCGAAGTGCCGCGCAATATCGCCGACCGTCAAAGATCCGCTCTGCAAGAGCCTGAGCATGTGCCGGCGGCTAGGATCCGCCAGCGCCCTGAAAACAAAGCCGTGCTTCATTTAGATATATGTACAATACTGCAATTATCGACCTATTGTGAACTCAGCGCGAGACTGCCAAGTCTTCGCATTGAGAACACGACTACATCACTCTGCGACCGCAGTTACACACTGTTCCGGACACAGTCGCATCCTGCGGCTGCGAACCCCAACCTGCGTCGTGCAGGTTCCAGCTTCGCTGGTTCTCATCCACCCAATCCAAAACCAGAAATGCAAACGGGGTCCATTCGGACCCCATTTGCATTTCTGGTCGGGCTGACTGGATTCGAACCAGCGACCTCTTGACCCCCAGTCAAGCGCGCTAACCAAGCTGCGCCACAGCCCGCGACGGTTCCGCCGCCTTCGGCGGACGCACATCGTGTGCTCGGAACCTCCACCCACATCCTATGGGACGCTATTATCAGCGGTTTGAACTTTTCTTCTTGCCGGCAGCCTTCTTGGTTCCGCCCGAGCGCGTTCCGCCCACGGCGTCTTTGAGGGCTTTGCCCGCGACGAACGCGGGAACCTTACGCGCCGCAATCTTGATTTTCTCACCCGTCTTGGGATTGCGTCCATCGCGTGCTTTGCGACTGCGAACGACAAAACTGCCGAACGGCGTCAACGCGACGCGATCGCCCTTCTGCAGCGCCGTCTTGATCTCTTCGAGGATCAAGTCGACGACTTCGCCGGCCTGGCGCTTGGAGAGCTCCACTTCACCGGCGACGGCATCAATCAGATCGGCTTTCGTCAAACTCGATATCTCCTATGTGGCGGCACGAAGAGCAAGGGATCGGTCGTGGGTGGCAGGCTGGCCGCCAGGCTGGGGAATATACGCATGGGGCGGGCCCGGTCCTTTAATTTTCGGCCCTTTCCGCGAGGACGCGCAGCGCCAGCGCGTAGGACCGTTGACCGAAGCCGGAGATGCTTCCGATGCATGCTGCCGCAGTCACGCTCACGCGGCGATACGTTTCGCGCGCCGCGATATTGGAGAGATGCGCTTCGATCACCGGAATGTCCAGCGACGAAATTGCGTCGGCGATCGCATACGAATAGTGTGAATACGCGCCGGGGTTGATCACGATTCCGTCGTAGCGGCTACGCGCGTCGTGAATAGCGTTGATGATCTCGCCTTCGCCGTTGTACTGCACGCAGTCAATCGTTATTCCGTGATCGTGCGCGACCGTCGTAAGGAAATCGTTCAACTCCGCCAGCGTCATGCTGCCGTAGATTTCGGGCTGGCGTTGGCCGAGCAAATTCAGATTCGGCCCGTGAATGACGAGAACGTGCATGTGCCGATCTTCTCAGGAGGAAAAGCATGCGCCTTCGGGACACCGCACGAGCATGCCCGATCTCCTCGTCGCCGCGTCGGCCCCACCGGCCGGGATCGCCCTTGCCGCCGCCGTTACTACCGACCTTGTCGCCGAAATTCGCAGCCGCCACGATCTCTCACCGCTCGCCACGGCCGCGACCGGCCGCCTGACCACCGGCGCGGTGCTCTTCGGCGTCTCGCTCAAAGGGAGCGAACGCATCACGCTGCAGATGACGGGCAATGGCCCGATCGGCAGTATCGCCGCCGACGCGTGGCTGCTCGAGCCCGAGTTGCTTGGGGCTCGCGGATATGCGGGAAATCCGAGTGCCGATCTACCCTTGAATGCCGCCGGGAAATTCGACGTGGCGGGCGCGATCGGCACCGGCTCGCTGCAGGTGACGAAATCCTACGACGTCGGACAGCCCTACGTCGGCATCGTCCCGCTTTATTCGGGCGAGATCGCCGAAGACATCGCGTCCTATCTCGTCAACTCCGAGCAGATTCCGAGCGTGGTCGCGCTCGGCGTGCTCGCGAATCCCGATGGCGTGCTCGCAGCCGGGGGCGTGATTGCCCAAGTGCTTCCCGGTGCAGACGATCGCGCGATCGCCGCACTCGAAGAGCGCGCGCTCGCGATGCCGCCTGTGACCAAACTCATCAGCGAGGGTGCCGACGCGCACGCCCTGCTGCACGCGCTGGCCGGCTCGCTCGAGTTGCGCGCGCATCGCGCGCTCGAGATTCGCTTCGCATGCACGTGTTCTCGTGAAAAGGTCGAAGCCGCGCTGCTTAGCATGGGCGCCGGTGAATTGCGCGCGCTCGCGGCCGAGCGTTCCGAATCGGAAGCGGCCTGCGAATTCTGTAAGAAACGCTACATCTTCACGAGCGACGAGTTGCGCGAACTCGCCGAACGAATCGCCTAGGGAAGCTCTAAATGATAAAATCCGGCTCGAACATGTGCACGAGGTCGGGCGGATCACGATACGGTTCGATGCGCTGCCAGAACGCCTCGCGAACCGCGACGCCGTCGTTGTAATACCACCAGCCGCACTCGCAACGGATCGGCCGGCCGCCCGGTTGCGGATAGGGATAACGGCGCTTACAGCGTTTGCACACGAAGATCTTTTCGGCCATGTTATCCTTCCCTACGGCACCACGCGAGCAAATCGGCGTGACCCGACCGAGAGCACGGCCGGCTCGGATGCCGTCCACGCCGCTCGCGGGTCGTCCACGACTATACCATCGACCTTTACCCCGTTCCCCGAGATAAGTCGCTCGGCTGCGCGGCGGCTCTCGGCAAAGCCGGCGCGCACCAGCACGTCGGCAACACGGCGCGCATCACCGAGCGCGACTTCGGGCAGCGCCCCATCGGGAATCTCCTTACGCTGCACGGTCCGCTCGAAGTACGCACGCGCCGCCTTTGCCTCCTCGCGGCCATGATAGCGTGCGACGATCTCTTCAGCCAGCGCCTTTTTCGCATCGATCGGGTTGAGGCGCCCGCGCGAGAGCGCATTGGCCAAATCGTCGGCTTCGGCTTGGCTGCGAAAGGCGGCGAGCCGTGCATAGACCGGCATCAGTTGGTCGGGCATCGACATCAGTTTGCCGAATTGCGCCGGCCCCTCTTCGGTGATGCCGACGTAGTTGCCGAGCGACTTGCTCATCTTCTTCGAGCCGTCCAACCCGACCAGCAGCGGCACGGTCGCGCAGATTTGCGGCAGCTGATCGTACTCGCGCTGGAATTGACGACCCAACAGGAGATTGAACAGCTGATCGGTTCCGCCCAGTTCGAGGTCGGCCCGGATCGCGATCGAGTCGAATGCTTGAGCGACGGGATAGAGAAACTCGTGCAGCGAGATCGGCGTACCGCCGGTGAAGCGATCGCGAAAATCGTTGCGTTCGAGCATCTGCGCAACCGTCACGTGCGAGACCAGCCGCACGATCTCGGAGAAATCCAGGCGCCCCAGCCATTCCGAGTTGTAGCGGATCTTGACGCGCTCGAGATCGAGCACCTTGCCGGCCTGCTCGCGATAGGTCTGCATGTTCGCTTGGATCTGCTCGCGCGAGAGGGGCGGGCGCATCGCGTTGCGACCGCTGGGGTCGCCGATGCTCGCGGTGAAGTCGCCGATGATCAGGGTTACGTCGTGTCCGGCTTGCGCGAAACGCTGCAGCTTGTGCAGCACGACCATGAAACCCAGATGCAGATCGGGACTGGTCGGATCGATGCCGAGCTTGACGTTGAGAGGCCGCCCAAATTTGAGGCGGGCGTGAAAATCCTCGACGGTTTCGACGTGCTCGAACCCGTCGAGCAAGTACTCGGCGTCGGCGAAGTGGAGAGCGGTCACTGCAATTCTATTATCGTCACGCCGCCCGAGCCCTCGTCTTCGCGCCCATAACGCACGCTCTTGACCGAAGGATGGGCGCGAAGATACTCCTGCAATCCGCGTCCGAGCATACCCGTGCCTTTGCCGTGAATGAGGCGAAGCGGGGAATTTCCCGCAAGCGCGGCTTCGTCGACCCATCGTTCGACCAGCGGCTGCGCCTCGATGAAACGCCGGCCGCGAACGTCCAGTTCAGCCGTCGAGCGCGCCGCCGCTTCTGCTTTTGCGGCAGCGCTCCCCCCGCGCGCGCCGCCGCCGTCGGGGAGAGCGCGTTTGCGCGCATCTCGTATGACCGGGTCGAGATCGCTCTTCTTCACCACCGTTTTCATCGGTCCGATCGCAACCAGCACATTCTCGCCGTAGTCCTCGACCACGGTTCCGTCTTGGCGCAGCGAGCGAATATGCACGCGAGCGTTCGGCGCGAAAGACGCCGCTTGCGGGGAAACGGCGGCGGCTTCCGGTTCGCGCGCTCCGAGTTCCCGGCGCAGGTCGTCGGCGCTCTTTCCGAGCAGCGCGGCGTGCGAAGCGGTAACGCGCGGCCGGCTGGCTTGCGCCGCCGCGGCGCGCCGCTGCAGTTCGGCCATGAACTCGCGCAGGCTCTGCTGCATGCGCTCTTCGGCACGATCCGCAAACGCGCTGCGCTCGCTTTCGAAGACGGCTCGCTCGTGCGCGAGCGAACCGCGTTCGCGTTCGGCGGCAAGCCGCTGAGCGCGCAACCCTTCGCGTTCCGATTGCAGTTCGGCGGTCCGCAGCGAAAGCTCGGCGAGCGCAGATCCGTAGTCACGCTCGCGGGTATCGAGCAGCGTCTGCGCGCGCTCGACCACGCCGTCTGGAACGCCGAGCGCACGCGCCAGCGGAAAGGCGAGCGACTGACCCGGCGCGCCGACGTCGAGTTGATACGTCGGCACGAACGAGCGCGGATCGAAGCGCACGCTGGCGTTCGTGACCCCGGGGGTTCCGCTTGCAAAAAGTTTGAGCTCGGTCGCGTGCGTGGTCACGACGCCGCAGGTACCGGCAGAGAGCAAGCGTTCGAGCATCGCGATCGCGAGCGCCGCGCCCGCACCGGGTTCGGTACCGCCGCCGATCTCGTCGACCAGCACCAAGGTGCGATCGTCGGCTACCTCGAGCATCTCGCGCAAACGCGCCAGGTGCGCCGAGAAGCTCGACGCGTTCAGGACGATCGACTGTTCGTCACCGATATCGGCGATGACGCGGGCAAAGCGGCCGATGCGCGTCCCGATCGCGGCCGGCACATGCATCCCGGCGTACGTCATCGAGACGAACAGTCCAAGCATTTTGAGCGCGACGGTTTTGCCGCCCATGTTGGGACCGCTGATGACCAGGAATTGCGTCCCTGAATCGAGAGGAATCGTTTGCGGGACCGCGCGTTCGCCGAGCAGTGGATGACGACCGGCCTCGACGTGGACGATCGCCTCGTCGACCAGTTCCGGTTCGAGCGCGTCCATCGCCCGCGCAACGTCGGCCTTGGCGACCAGGACGTCGATCTGCGCCAGCATGTCGATATTGCGCTCGATCGCATCGGCGTGAGCGCCGATCGAGCGCGAGAGCTCGCCGAGCACGCGCAGCACTTCGCGTTCTTCCTCCAGGCGAAGCGTGCGCACGCGGTTATTGGCGTCGAGCGCCGCCAGCGGCTCGATGAAGAGCGTCGCTCCCGAGCCGCTCGTGTCATGCACGATGCCGGGGAACTCGCCCGAGAATTCCGCCTTGACCGGCACCACGAAGCGCCCTTCGCGAATCGTGACGACGTTGTCCTGAATCACCCGTGCGTACGTATCGGAACGCAGGATCGATGCAACGCGGTCGCGCGCGTCGTTCTGCGCCTGACTCAAACTGCGCCGAATGCGGCCGAGCGCCGGAGAGGCGCGGTCGAGCACGGCGCCGCGCTCGTCGATCGCATCCGTGAGCGCGCGGTGGAGATCGCGCAGATTCGTGTAGGGTGCGGTGATCGCCGCCAGCGCCTCGTGCTTGACCTCGCGCAGCGCATTCGCCGCCGCTGCCACCGCCGCGATCGCATCGCCGAGCGCGCGCAAGTCGGCGGGGGCGAGCGTGAGATTCTGTGCGGCGGCCGCGGTCAGGTCGGCGGTGTCGATCGCCGGCATCACGTGTAAATCGTGCTGCACGACCAGGTCACGCATCAGCGAGGTACGCCCGAGTTCGAGCCGCACGATTGCAAAATCGACCATTGGTTCCAACTGCTCGGCGCGCGCTTTGCCGCGCTGCGAACGCGTTGCAGCCACGACCCGCTCGCGTAGTGCTGCGAAGTCGAGCGCCTGCAGTGTGCGCTCGTCCGCGAACATTATTTCTCCAACTTCGCTTTCATCAGGCTGTTGACGAGCTGCGGATCGGCTTTACCCGCGCTCGCTTTCATCACCTGACCCACGAGAAATCCCATGACGTTGGTCTTGCCCGCCCGGTAATCATTGACGCTCTTTTCGTTCGCGGCGAGAACCTGCTCGATGAAGCGTTCCACCGCGGCCGGATCGCTCGTCTGCGCGAGTCCTTCGCGCTCCACGACGACCGCGGGCGAACCCTCCCCACCCCACATGCGTTCGATCAGATCCTTGGCGATCTTCGAATTGATCGTCTTTCCTTCAACCAGTGCGATGAGCTCGGCCAGATGCGCCGGCGTTACCGGCGATTCGTGTACGGGAGTGCCGGTCTCGTTCGCCAGGCGCGAGAGATCCCCGAGTACGAAGTTCGTGCTCTGCTTCGGGTTTTTGCTCGCCGTTACGACTTCGTCGAGAAAGTGCGCCAACGGGGGATTGTCGATCAACTGATTTGCCTGCTTGACGTCCAAGCCCAGCTTGCCGGTGTAGCGCTCGAAGCGCTCGTGCGGCAGTTCCGGAAGGGCGGCGCGCAACCGTTCGACCGAATCGCGCGCGATCTCGAGCGGGACGAGATCCGGATCGGGGAAATACCGGTAGTCGTGCGCTTCTTCCTTGCTGCGCATCGAGACCGTGATTCCGCGCGACTCGTCCCAGCCGCGGGTCTCTTGCACGACGCGTTTGCCGCCTTCGATCAGCTCGACTTGACGTTCGATCTCGCTCTCGATCGCGCGATAGACGGATCGAAACGAGTTCATGTTCTTGATCTCGGTCTTCGTGCCGAGTTTCTGCGAACCCGTTAGGCGGATCGACACGTTGGCATCGCAGCGCAGCGAGCCTTCTTCCATCTTCACGTCGCTCACACCGAGCTGCAGGAGCGTGCGCCGCAGCGCCTCGAGATAGCCGACAGCCTCGGCCGCGCTGTGCAGTTCGGGTTCGGAAACGCACTCCATCAGCGGCACGCCCGCGCGATTGAAATCGACCAGCGAGTAGGTGCTTCCGGCGATGCGCCCGTCGCTCGAGCCGGCGTGCGTCGACTTTCCCGTGTCTTCTTCTAAATGGATGCGGGTGAGGCGGCATTCTTTCATCGTGCCATCCTCTAGCCAATAACGCACCGCGCCGCCAACCGTGAGCGGCATGTCGTACTGCGAGATCTGATAATCCTTGGGCATATCCGGATAAAAGTAGTTCTTGCGGTCGAACTTCGAAAACGCCGGGATCCGCGATCCGAACGCGAGGCCGGCAACGATCATGTGGTCGATCGCCTCTTGGTTCGCGACCGGGAGCGCCCCGGGCAGCGCCAGACACACCGGACAGACTTTGGTGTTCGGCTCGCCGCCGAACTCGTTCGCGCAGCCGCAGAACATCTTGGATTTGGTTTTGAGCTCAACATGGCACTCGATACCAATCACCGCTTCATATCTAGACATGGCCGGCAACAATCATCAGCCGACCACCTCGGCTAGAGCGGGGCGATGTTTCAGAGCGTGTTTCGTCTTTTGCTCGTACGCGTGTGCGGCCGATAGCAGTTTGCGCTCTTCGAAGAGCGGCGCGCAGAGCTGCAAGCCCATCGGCATCGGGCGCGTTCCCCCGGGCGGGGTGACCCAACCGCACGGAACCGAGAGCGCGGGCAGGCCCGCGAGCGACATCGGGATCGTGTAGTAGTCCATCAAGTACATGCTATAGGGATCGCTCTTGGCGTTGAACTCGAAGGCCGGCGAACTGGCGGCCGGACAAGCGATCAAATCGCACGCCTTCCAGGCCTCCTCGAAGTCGCGCGCGATCAACGTGCGCGCCTTTTGCGCGCGCACGTAGTACGCATCGTAGTATCCGCTCGAGAGCGCGTAGGTGCCGATCAGGATCCGGCGTTTGACTTCCGGGCCGAATCCCGCGGCGCGCGTGCGCTCGTACATTTCACTCACATCGGCGCCGTCCACGCGCAGCCCGTAGCGCACGCCGTCGAAACGCGCAAGATTCGAAGAGCACTCGGCCGGAGCGATGAGATAGTAGGTCGCGAGGCCAAATTCCGCGGTCGGCAGCTCGATCTCGACCAGCTGCGCGCCGAGTGCTTCGAGGTCGCGGTACGCTTGCGCGTAGACCCCGTCGATCTCGGCGCCCAAGCCGTTGGTCGCGAACTGCTTCACGATGCCGACGCGCATCCCGCGAAGATCGTCGCGCAAATGCGTGGCGGTGCGCTCGAGCGCACGATCGATCGAGGTCGAATCCATCGGATCGTGTCCACCCATGGCATCGTATGCCAGCGCCGCGTCCTCGACCGTGCGGGTCAGGGGCCCGATCTGATCCAGGCTCGAGGCAAAGGCGATCAGTCCGTAACGCGAGACCCGCCCATAGGTTGGCTTGAAGCCGACCAGATTGCAGAACGCGCCGGGCTCACGTATCGAACCGCCGGTATCGCTGCCCATGCCGATCGCGGCTTCGTAGGCGGCCGCCGCCGCGGCCGAACCGCCGCTCGAGCCGCCGGGAACGCGCCCGGGATCGTACGGGTTGCGGGTGACGCCCAGCGCCGAGTTCTCGCAGGACGAACCCATGGCGAACTCGTCCAGGTTCGATTTGCCGACCGGGACGCAGCCCGCGTCGAGCAAGCGCGCAACCGCGGTCGCCGTGTACGGCGCAATCCACCGTTCGAGAATCTTGCTGCCGGCCGTCGTACGCGTGCCGGTCAGGCACATATTGTCTTTGACGGCGAGCGGTACGCCCGCGAGCGCCAGCTGTTCGCCGGCGGCGATGCGCGCGTCGACGCGCGCGGCCGCCTCACGCGCGCGTTCGTGCAGGACCGTCAAAAACGAACCGATCTGCGGATCGACGGCTTCGATATGATCCAGCACCGCCTCGGTAACCTCGACGGCCGAGAGGCTACGCGCGTTTATCTCACGCGCGATCTGCGCGGCGCTGCGTTCGATGAGTGGGTCGGTCACGGACGTTCCTTTTTAGTCGGCAATGATCCGGGGCACGCGGAAGAATCCGCCTTGCCGTTGCGGCGCCTGTGAGAGCACGGTCTCCCGGTCCAGGCAGGGCGTCACGACATCCGCACGCTCGACGTTGCGTGATTCCACCACCTGCGCCGTAGCTGCGACCGCCGACACGTCGAGCTTGGCGAGTGCGTCCATGTGTTCGAGTAGATCGCCGAGCTGCGCCTCGAACCGTTCGACCTCGTCGTCGGTGAGCGCGATGCGCGCGAGCTTGGCTACGTAGCGAACGTCAATCTTCTCGGACGACAAAGTCGGGATACTCCAATTGGCTTCTGGCAAACTCGTCATCGGGCCAGACCGGCGGAGGTACGTCTCCAAAGGCTTCGGCGATGGTCTGCGGCACCGCTTCGGCCTCACGAAAGAGCGTCACTAGCGTCTCGACGTGCCCCGTCTGCGGGAACATGTCGAACGGCTGCACGATGCCGAGGCGATATCCATTGGCGGCGAGGAACTTTAAATCCCGGGCTAGCGTGGCCGGATCGCAGGAAAGGTACCAGACGTACGGGGCCTTCGCTTCGGCGATGGCGCCGAGCGTCACCTCGTCGCTGCCCTTGCGCGGCGGGTCGAGGAAGACGATATCCGCCTCGCGCATTGCCGTTCGTGCCTCCTGCATGCGCACGATGTCTTCCACGCGCCCGGCCCGGAAGCGCACCCAATTCTCTAGGCCGTTGAGCGCGGCGTTTTCTTCCGCTTCGACGATCGCTTGCGAGCTTTCCTCGATTCCGTACACCTCGCACCCGTAGCGCGCGAAGAACAGGGCGAAGGTCCCGGCCCCGCAATAGAGGTCCACGATCCGGCGCGGATGCTCGAGGCCGCTCCGCAAAAAGTCGAAGATGCGCCCGACGATTTCGACGTTCACTTGAAAGAACGAACCGGCTGAGACGCGATAACGCACGCCGTCGATCGACTCTTCGATCTCGGAACGGCCGAACAGCGTGCGGTGGTGCCGGCCCATGATCGCGTTTTGACTGTTGCGATCGTAGGAGTTCGTCAATCCGACCGCCCCGGGAAAGACGCGCATCAGCGAGTCGGTCGCGCGCGCAACCTCGGGCGAGGCCTGCGCCGTGGTGAAGGTGACGACCGACTCGCCACTGGAGCGCGCGTTGCGCGAAACCACGTGGCGCGTGACGGCGAGCGCTGCCGCGACCTCGGGCACCGAGCGCGCGCGGTTCAGGCGTCCGATATAATCGTTGAGTTGGGGCGTTACGATCGGGCATGCCTCGATCGCGACCACTTCGTGCGAACGCTGCTGATAGAACCCGATCGTGGACCCGGCGCCGGCGTGCTCGACGACCAGCGACATCTTGTTGCGGTAACTGCGCGGATAGATCATTCCGACCGCGCCGCGTACCTCGACCTCCGCAAAGCCCCCGATCCGCTGGAGCGAGCTGCGCACCATGTCGGTCTTCCACGCCAGCTGCGCGGGGTAGCTCAGGTGCTGCACCTGACATCCGCCGCAGGTGCCGAAGACGCTGCAAAACGGCGTGGTCCGGAAGGCGGAGGGGACGAGCAGTTTGACGAGCTGCGCGATCGCGTATTTTGGCTTGATCGCGGTGATTCGCACGCGCGCGCGTTCTTGCGGTAATGGGCCGAAGCAGAAGACGACGATGCCGCCGGTTCGCCCGACGGCCTGGCCATTGGCTAGGAGATCCGTGAAGGCGAGTTCGTACTCCGCGCCGGCGATGATCGCCGGTGACCCGCTACGCGGTGTTTCTCTGCTCGTCAAGCGTCTTGAGCAAGTGATTTGCCTCGTCGATCAGCTGCTGAATTCGTTCGCTCGTCGGGTCGGCCGGGCGTCGACTCATCAGCACGCGCACCACGGTGAACGCGAGCGCGGCGCCCAGCCCGGCGACGCCGATCCACATCAGCGTGCGCGTGAGATTCTGCTGGCGGCGATCTTCGGAACGATCGGCTTCGGGTTGCTGGTCCATCGTGCGGTTTTGGTTCGGCCTTCCGCCAACGGAGACCCCTGACGCGTCGCGCCGCCGCCGCGGCCTTTCTCAGTAGAGGTTCCGGAAAGACCTGGTGTAATAGAGGTTGCCGCCCAGCGAGCGAGCCCATGATCAGCGAAACCGACGACCAGCGACAAGCCAGCGACGATCGCGCCACTGTGGTGTGGTCGCTTCTCGTTTCCGGTTTCATCAACCTCATGGTGTGGATGTTGGCTGCGTGGGGCGTGGCCTTGCGCTTGCACGCGATGATGGCGGCGCCGGAGCACCACCCGCAGGAAACGTTCATGGTCGCTTCGTCGTCGATTCACATCGCGCCGCATAGCCATCCGGTACCGCAGACGCAACCGGTGCCGGTCCGGCAGCAGCGCGCGCAGCCGCCGCCCAAAGCCCTCCCGCGCCGCGTGGTGAAGCAGCCGGAAGCACAGCCCACCGAGATCGCGCGGATCGAGCCGACGGCACCGCCCCAGCCACGCAGTGCACCGAAGAAAGTCCGGCAGGGGACGCTCGCCGAGCAGTTGGCGCAACAAGAGGTCGCATTTCAGCATGAAGCGCAGCAGCTCAACGCGCAGCAAGCTCCGCTCTCGATCGCGACGATCGATCCAAACCAGCGTGCGGCCGCGACGCGATCGTATCACATGAATTTTTCGGGGACCACCGAGCTGCAAGGTCACGGCGAAGGGTTCTTGATTCCGCTTCGAGCGTGGGGCGAAAATGGCATGCACTGTTACTACGGTCAATATCACTGGCTGTATCCGACCGGCGGCACGGAGGTCGCGAACATACCTTGGGCTTTCTGCTTCCCGCCGAATGACGATCCGATCGCGCGTGGGATTCGTGAGTTTCCGTTTCCGCTGCCGCTTCCCGGTTATCGCGTACCGGCGGGGACCTATCTGTATCCAATCGAGAAAGAGGTCTACGATTTCTGGCTCGCTCATCAGTGATTCGCGCGCGTTGTTAATGAAAATTGTGCGAGCGCACGCCGTCGGTGACGCCGCCATCCTCGAGTGGCCACGCAGCACGGGCGAGCAGGTCGATCGTCCCCGCTTCCTTCTGTAAGACCCCCTCGATCACGAGCATGTTCGAGGTGCGGATGACGCGGCGGTAACGTTCGTATACGTCCGGCCGCACGATCACGTTGACCAGACCCGTTTCGTCCTCGAGCGTCAGAAACACGAAGCCTTTGGCCGTGCCCGGCCGCTGGCGGGTGATCACCAAACCGCCGACGCGACAGAGCAGATGATTGGGCATCGCCTCCAGCCGCTGCGCCGAAATCACACGCTGCTCGTCGAGCTGCGCGCGAAAATGCGCCACCGCCTGCACCTTCGTCGTCACGCCCGTCGACCAGAGATCGAACGCGGTCTCTCCTTTCGGGGCGAGGGGCGCAAACTGCACCGCGGGCTCTTCGACCTCCATCAACTTCCCGAGCTCGCCGCGTGCCTCGCGTTCATCGAGCGCGCGCAGCGCCCACATCGCCTCGCGTCGCGATGCGAACCACGGCGCGAACGCCCCCGCGACCGCTAGATTCTCGATCGCCTCTTTTTCGAGCCGGGTGCGCTGCGCGAAGGCGAGCAGATCCGCAAAAGGTCCTTGCGCGAGCGCCGCTTCGAGCCGCTCCTTCTGCGCGCTGCCCAGGCCGCGCACGAGGTGAAACCCCAAACGCAGCGCGCCGTCCCTCTCCACGTGCGACCAATACTCGCTCGCGTTCACCTCGACCGGTTTCACCACCACGCCGTGCCGGCGCGCGTCGTTGACCAAGACTTCGGTCGAATAGAATCCCATCGGCTGCACGTTGAGGATCGCGGCCGCAAAGACCGCCGGAAAATGACATTTTACGTAGGCCGAGGCATAGGCGAGCAGCGCGAAGCTGGCCGCGTGCGATTCGGGAAATCCGTAATCGGCAAAGCCTTCGAGCATGTGGAAGAGCTGCTCGGCCGCCGGGCGATCGATCCCGTTCGCGACCATGCCCTCGACCAGCTTCGGATAGATCTCGCGCATCCGCTCGTGCGAGCGCTTGTGCCCCATCGCCCGGCGCAGCACGTCCGCTTCACCCGGCGTAAATCCCGCCGCCTCGATCGCCATACGCATACCCTGCTCTTGAAAGAGCGGCACACCCATCGTGCGCTCCAGTACCGGCTTGAGCTTCGGATGCGGATATGTCACCGGTTCGAGTCCCGCGCGCCGGCGCAAAAACGGATGCACCATCTGCCCTTGTATCGGGCCCGGCCGAATGATGGCAACCTGCATCACGATGTCGTAAAAGCACCGCGGCTTCATCCGCGGCAACATCGACTGCTGCGCCCGCGATTCGATCTGAAACACCCCGATCGTATCGGCCTTCGAAATCATCGCGTACGTGTCGCGATCGTCCGGGGGAATGGTGTGGAGCGCGAGGGGCTGCGTTGTCAGTCGAGGGAGGTGCATCAGGGTTATTGCCCGCGAAGACGCTCCTCGCGTCCTTCGAGGCATCGCCGCTTCGCGGCGATGCTCCTCAGGATGACAGTGTCTTCCGTCATCCTGAGGTGCGAGCCAAAGGCGAGCCTCGAAGGGCGCATCCTGCGAATGGCGCAAAACTTCGAGCCTTCGCTTGGCAACAGCCCTGATGCACCTCCGTCTCCTCTCGATCGGGCTCGGGATGCCACCTTCGCGTAGGCATCGCTTGTGAATCGAAAATGCTTCGCGCAAGAGCGAGAGCATGCCCAGGCCAAGCAGGTCGATCTTGATCAGGCCGAGTTCTTGCAGGTCGTCTTTGTCCCACTGGATGACGGTGCGGTCGCGCATCGTCGCCCATTCGATCGGGGCGACGCGGATCAGCGGATCGCGGGTGATCACCATGCCGCCGGAGTGGATGCCCATGTGGCGCGGAAAACCGTCGATGCGGCGGCAGAATTCGTCGAGACGCCGTGCGCGTTCGCCGAATTGCGCGGCGGCATCTTCGAGCGATTCGCGGGCGTCGTATTCTCTCGCGATTTCTTCGGTTTGTTCGATCGTGAAGCCGAGGGCTTTGGCGACGTCGCGCAGGGCCGAGCGCGTGCGGTAACTGATGACCTCGGCGGCCATCGCGGCGTTGCTGCGGCCGTAGCGTTCGTAGACGTATTGGATGACCTGCTCGCGGTCTTGATGCGCAAAGTCGATGTCGATGTCGGGAATCTCTTGCCGCTCTTCCGACATGAAGCGCTCGAAGAGCAGATTCATGCCGACCGGATCGACCGCGGTGATGCCGAGCGCGTAGCAGACTGCCGAATTGGCGGCCGATCCGCGGCCCTGGCAGAGCACACCGAGGCGATCGGCAGCCTGCACGATGTCCCAGACGATCAGGAAGTAGCCGGCCAGATCCATCTTGGCGATGATGCCGAGTTCGTATTCGAGTTGACGTTCGACGTTGGATGCGAGCGGCGTACCGTACCGATCGGCGGCGCCGCGATACACGAGTTCGCGCAGATAACTCTGGCGCGTGTAAGCCTGCCCTGAGCCCCTCGAAGGGTCGGGCACCGGAAAGAGCGGGAATTGCCCGGTCAGCCGTTCGAGCCGAAAGCGGCAGCGCTGTGCGATCGTCAGCGTCGCGTCGATCGCTTCGGGATAGGCACTGAAGACGGCTCGCATCGCCGCGGCGGATTTGAGATGGTATTCGGCGTTGGGACGCAAACGACGCTGCGCGCGGGCCGCCTCGAGCGTGATCGTTTCTTTGACGCAGGCGAGAATGTCGGCCAGCGGAGCATCCGCGCGATCGGCATAGACGACGCCGTTGGTCGCCACGTATGCCACGCGCATCTCCCGGGCCAGGCGAACGAGGCGCCGATTACGCTCTGCGTCGGCGGGGGCGAGGTGGTGCTGGAGTTCGAGGTAGCAGCGATCGCGAAAACATGCGCGCAGCGCATCGATCCGCGCAGGCTCGAGACTCTGCGAGAGCGCAACGAGCCCCTGGCTGCGGCCGTCGAGATCCTCGATCCGCAGCCGAGCGTCACCTTTGCTGCCGCGTAGCTGGGCGGTTGAGATCAGTTCGCACAGATTGGCATATCCGCGCGCGTCTTCGATCAGCAGCACCAGAGAGGTACCGTCCTCGAGGGTGAGCTCGCTGCCGATGATCGCCTCGATGCCCGCGCGGCGTGCGGCGCCCGCAAAACGTACCGCGCCGTAGAGCCCGTCGCGATCGGTCAACGCGATCGCCGTAAGCTCGAGTTCGGCCGCGCGGGCGATCAGCGTTTCCGGATGAGACGCACCTTCGAGAAAGGTGAAATTCGAGTACGCATGGAGTTCCGCATAGTTCACATCAGCGCCGCAGCCACGCAGAGCCTCCACTAATCATACGACCCTCGCAGATACCAGCGCTCGCCCTGGCGATAGATGCGGCAGATCTCGCCGTCCTCGAGCTGTACGTCGTACTCGTCGCGCACGACCGCGGCGGTGAACCATCCTTCCTCGATGCGCCACGGCCCCGCGCACTGCGTCACCGTGCGTTCACCGATCGTTGCCGGTTCGCCACGGCGGAGCCGCACGTCGATCTCGGTCACCTCGAGCAGGCGCAGTTGTGGAACGAGTCGCGTGGATTCGGCTTCGCCGAATCCGTAGCGTCCGGCCTTCGGCCGATTCGCGGGGAGCGTGAACGGTTCATAGGCGAAACGCTCTTCGAGCGGATGCGCCGCCCGGATCTGCGCCCGGCGCACGGGTTCACCGAGTACGGCCTCCAGACGCGCGAGCACGACTGCCACGTTCGCCCGATCGATTTCGTCGCCGGCAAGCAGCGGGATCGGTTCGCCCCCTTCTTCCAAGCCGAGCGCGCGCAAGCGCAGCCCGCAGATCGGCGCAGAAAAGCGCGCGCTCTCGAGTTTGACCCGGAGCACGTCGAGCATTGCACGCTCCTGCGAGGTCGCCGCGGCGAGCGCTACGTCGAAACGATCGGTCTGCGCATCCTCGAGTTCGATCTCGACTTGCAGCGCGCCGGCGCGTTTTCCGCAACGTTCGAGATCGTTGCAGATTCGCCCGATCAACACGCGTAAGGCGAAGACCACCGCCGCTTCGCTCTCGGCCGAACCTTCGCCGAGCATCGTCGCCTCGATCGACACCGCGTGACCGCGCGCCAGAAACGGCACACGATCGATTCCGCGCGCATGCTCGTGCCAACGGGCCGCATCGGAGCCGAAGCGCCGCACGAACGGACCGTGCGGTAGACGTGCCAGTTCGCCGAGCGTGTTCACGCCGAGAAGGTGCAAGCGTTCGATGATACCGGATTCGAGTTCGAGCACCTCGAGGGGCAGCGGGGCGAGGGCGCCGGCTTCGCGGCCGGATTCGATGACCGTACCGTCGCCGCTCCACGCAGCCGCATGCGCGCAGAAACGATTGGGTCCGGCGCCGATATGCAGCGGCAACTCGAACCGCACCAACTCCGCGCGAACGTGCGTGCTCCAAACCCGCGGATCACCGCGCATTCCGTGCATGTCGAGAAAGGCCGTACCCGACCCGGCATCCTCGATCAGCGGCGTGACCGCATCGAGCGCATCGAGCATCTCTTGCCAGACGATCTCGCCTAACGCGTAGTTGGGAACACGAACGCACGCGATCATCTGCTCACGCCCTCGTCACGGCCATAGACAACCGGCGGAGTCAGCGCTTTTACGAGAACCTCGCCGCTGCAGGCGCGTTTGTGTTTGCGCACTTCGGCATGCAGTTCGAACCCGGCAAAGACACCCCACAGCCCACGCGTTCCGCGCAGCACCGCCCGCTCCAGCCGGCATGCCAAGCGAACGCCGGCGACGACGCTCAGTTCGGCGCTCGCGCGGGCGGCGAGCACCACCAGGACGGTTCCGGTTCGCGCGGCAAGCTTGGCCAGACGAGCCCACACCGCCGCCCGTAACGCGCCCGCCGTCATGACCACGACCCGCGCGGTACGCGAGCGCAGTAGCAGATCCGCGGCCCGTGCGAGCGCCATCGGCGTCGCAGCCGGAACGATCAACAGCCGGTCCAGCCGTACACCGGCCGCCGCCAGTGCGGGCGGATAGAGCTCGCCTCCGTCGATCACCGCTCCCAGCCCGTGGCGCGTGCCTTGGGCGAGCAGCGCGGCAGCGATACTCCGGCAGCCGGCGCTGCCGCAGCCCTCGATCGTGAGCAGCGTACCGTACGGAATGCCCCCGCCGAGCAGCGCGTCGATCGCGGGGATGGCGGTTGAGAAGAGCGGCTCCCGAGCCAAGCGGAGAGCTCCCGCACCTGCCGAGAAGCGGGTTTTGAGGTCCTGGAAACCGGCGCGTGCGGGAAGCATGGGTCCCCATCCTAATCGAACATATGTTCGGTAGTCAAGACCCCGCCGGGCACCGAAGCCCCGAGCGCATGCCCGACGATCGTATCGTGGAATGGGCCTGCGGGCTGGTCAAACACGACGTCCACACCTTTGAGCGGGCGCGGAAGCGGTTTTTGCGTCAACCCAGCGCCAAACGTCTGCACGACCTGCGCACCAGCGCGCGCCGTCTACGCAGCCTGCACGAAGATCTGCACGAAGCGATTCCGTCGTTTTCGATCAAGCGCTTGCGCCACGTGATCGACTTGACCGGAGAAGCACGCGATGCGGAGGTGTTGCGCGAGGCGCTGCGCGATGCGCTCGACGTGCGAGAGCGCCGCGCCGCCCGCGGCATGCTGCGCGTACTGCGGCGGCGCGAACGCGTCGCATTGCGACTCATCGTACGCGCACTCAAACACATGCGATCGTGGCCGTCGTGAAAGCTCGTCGCATCGACCTCTCCGATGCCTGCGGCGTCGACGACGCCATGCGCCGCATCGCGATCGTCCGCTTTGCCGAAGTGCTCACGCTCGTTCCGGCGCTACGCCGTGGAAAAGTGCGGGATCTACACGATCTGCGCATCGCCTGCAAACGCCTACGTTATTCGCTCGAGCGTTTCACGCCGCGCGAGCCGGCACTGCTCGAAGCGGCAAGCCGCTTGAGCCAGTTGCAGGACGCACTCGGCGACCTCCACGATCGCGATCTTCTGCTCCCGGCGCTCTCGAAGGATCTCCACGTTACCGCGCAACGCATACGCATGCAACGCGAGGACGCACTCGCGCGCGCGCGCGCTCTCTGGCGGGATGCATTCGCGCCCTATGGGCCCTTCGAAGGGTTGATGCGCTTTACCGGGCTCGGCTACGGATTCGGCGACGGCGTCGCGGGCTGAGAATCACAGTACTTGGTCGTGGTGATGATCGTATCGGCCAGAGGAGCTTCGTGCTTCTTACTCTGATCCTGCGTCCAGACGACGCCGTCCTTGAGACGTCTGATCGGATTGTAGCCCAAGGCAAGGCCCGGAATTCGCGTTGGATCGATCTCGTAGGAATTCGGTGTCAAGCCTGCGTTCAGCGCGAGATTGTCGAACATCTCCGGTTTGGTCGGATCGGGCGTCGGCCCGACCAGCTGCTGCAGCGCCGGATCGGCCTGGCCGTTCGGACCGGTGTTGATCGAGGAGAGATAGCCGAAGCCTTCGTGCTGCATGCCGCTGAGCTGCTGCGTGTCGACGAAACCGTTGATGATGTCGATCGATGCTTGCTGATCAGCTAGCGCTTTGAGCATCTGCGTTTTTATCTGAATCAACCGAGCATCGTCGGGGTTCTGCGCGACGGCGGGGAAAACCGACGGATCTTCGAGCAATTTTTGAATCGCGAGCGCGTTTTGTACCAGCGGCTGAACGAGATTTTCCAGATGCAGGACTGCGATGTTCTGCCCGACCTCGTTATCCTCGCCGGCTCGCTGGATGTATTCCTGGAAATAACCCGGGCTTTTGGCGATCGCCGCGTCGTTCTGGATCATCATGCCCAGCGCGGGTTTGATCTTGGTCACGAGCGCGCTACAGAGCGGACGCGAGATCGTGTGATAGATTTCCGGCAGGTACGGGGTGGACGTCGGAGCCGGAGCCGGCGTAGCCGAGCCGGCACCGGTGGCGGCAAAGAGGACGGCCAGGAGCATCGCAAGCGGCGCAATACGCATAGGGGACATTCTACTACGGCAACGCAAGAGAAAGCCTGCCGTGACGGCGGACTCTGAGGAAACCCGGCACTACGCGCCTACGGCTTGCTCCCCGATTTGCTCGAGCGCCTGTTTCTCTTCGCCCGAGATCACCATCGTGAGATCGAGCATGATGATCAGGCGTTCGTCCATCTTTCCGACGCCCTGGATGTACTCGGTGCCGACGCCCGCGATCATTTCCGGCGCGTCTTCGACGTTTTCAATCGGGATGTTGAGCACTTCGCTTACCGAGTCGACGACGATGCCCACGCGCTTATTGCCGATTTCCGTGACGACGATGCGGGTGCTCTTGGTCGCGTCGATGCGTTTCATCCCGAAGCGCGTGCGCAAGTCGATGATCGGGATGAGCTGACCGCGTAGATTGATGACGCCTTCCATGAACTTGGGCGCACGCGGAACGTGCGTGATCTCGACCATGCGAATGATTTCTTGTACTTGCGAGATGTCGACGCCGTACTCTTCGCTGCCCAAGCGGAACGAGACGACCTGGACCACCTCGCCGGAGAGCTGTTGCTTCTTTTCTTCTTTTGCTTCTGCCA
Source organism: Candidatus Baltobacteraceae bacterium (assembly GCA_035502855.1). Classification (NCBI taxonomy): domain Bacteria; kingdom Bacillati; phylum Vulcanimicrobiota; class Vulcanimicrobiia; order Vulcanimicrobiales; family Vulcanimicrobiaceae; species Vulcanimicrobiaceae bacterium. The sequence continues at coordinate 31,876 of DATJTX010000034.1, read as the reverse complement.
TGATGATTGATCCCTAGGTTCCTAGACGCCTGAGTACTCTGCGCGCGCCACTCTTCCGCCCGCGTACGCCTCGCTCACCAGCGAATGCACGTCGATGATCAGCGAGATCGAGCCGTTGCCCAGAATCGTCGCGCCCGAGATTCCGGCGATTCTGCCGACGACGTCGGAGAGCGGTTTGATGACGATTTCTTGCTCGCCTTCGAACGAGTCGACCACCAAACCTACCTGGCGGCCTTGCAGCCCCACGATGACGATCATGACCTTGTCGGGATCGCGCTCGCCGCCGAGTTCGAAGAATTCGGCGATGCGCACCAATGGCACCACCTGTCCGCGCAACGTGATGACCTCGTTGCCGTGAACCGTGCGCACATCGCTCATCTCGACGCGCTGCGATTCGATGACCGAATCGAGGGGAATCGCATACAACTCATCGACGACCCGGACGAGAAGCGCTTGAATGATCGCCAACGTGAGCGGCAGTTTGATCGTAAAGCGCGTACCTTGTCCGGGCGCGGTGTCGACGTCGAAAATGCCTTTCAGACGTGAGATGTTGCGCTTGACCACGTCCATGCCGACGCCGCGGCCACTGACGTCGGAGACGACCTCCGCGGTCGAGAAGCCGGGGGTGAAGATCAGCTCGATGATCTCGCGGTCGCTCAAGCGATCGTCGGCCGAGATCAGCCCCTGCTTGATGCCGCGCGCGCGAACCTTCTCGAGGTTGATTCCGCCGCCGTCGTCCGATACTTCGATGATGATCTGATTGCCTTCGTGATAGGCGTTGAGCGTGATCGTTCCGACCCGCGGCTTGCCGAGCTTCTCGCGTTCGTCGGGTGGTTCGATCCCGTGATCGACGTTATTGCGCAGAAGATGCATCAGCGGCTCGCCGACTTCGTCGACGATCGTCTTGTCGAGATCGGTTTCGGCGCCGGAGATCACCAGCGCAACCTCTTTGCCGCGCGCCTTGGCAACGTCGCGCACCAGGCGCGGGAACCGGTCGAAGACTTGACCGATCGGCACCATGCGCACTTTCATGATCGACTCTTGGATCTCGTTGGTAGTGCGCGCCAACAAGGCTGCCGAATCGGCGAGATCCTTCGCCAGCGGCGCGATGATGCCCGACGACGCGGTGGCCGACTTGCCGACCTTGTCGTTCATGAGGCGCTCGAGCGTGCTCGCGATATCGGAGATGCGCGTGCGGTTGATCACCAGCTCACCGACCAGATTCAAGAGCGAGTCCAGGCGCTCGATGTCGACGCGAATCGTTTGGTGGATCGAGGAGCGCTTTTGTTCCGCGTTGGGGGAAGCGGCGGCGCCGCTCGCGGCAGCGGGCGCCGCTGCTGCAGCCTTGGTCTTTTCCGGTTCGGCGACGAACGGAGGCGGCGCGGCGGACGCGGGAGCGGCGGGCGCGGGTTCTTCGAAGGCCGGCACCGCTGCTGCCGCGCTCTCCTTTTGGGCCGCGGCTTCCGCCAGCAGCCGCTGGACCTCGGCTTCGAACGCCTCGACGTCGTCAGGACTGCCTTGCTTCTGTTCGGCCGCGTGCACTTCTTCGAACGATTGCTCCTGACCGGTCCGCCCCTCGATCACGTGCGCCGTCTGCTCGTAGATCGAGGTGAACTTATCGAGCTTTTCGATGTACTCTTCGACGCCGGTGGGAGAGGGCTGATCGGCGATCGCCGCCTCGACCAGCTCGGTCAGCAGGTCGCGCCCCGAGAAGAGAATGTCGACCACGCTCTCCGAAAGCGGCATGCGATCCTTACGCAGTAAGTCGCACAGATTCTCGAGCTTGTGCGCCAAATTCTGCACGTCGGTAAACCCGAGCATGCCGGCACTGCCTTTGACGGTGTGCAGAGCCCGGAAGAGCGAGTTGACGATCTCCGGATCGCTCTCGCCGGTCTGAACGAACTCTTCGAGCTTTAAAAGATCGGCATCGATCTGTTGAAGCAGTTCCTCAGCCTCGTCGCGGAAATACGAGATGAACTCTTCCCTATTAAAAAGTTCATCCGACACAGGAGTAATCCCCGAGCGAGGACCGCTGCTCGCAGTCGTTCGCGACGATGCCTGCAGCGGCGTGCGCGCCGCGAGCGGTGGTCACCGAGCGAAAACTCGAAGTTTTTGCGCCATTCACAGGATGTGATCTTCCTCTGAATGTGGCGCAAAAACTCGGTAGCAGGAGCGGCGCAGGATGCGGCGCGAGGAGCGGTTTCGCGGGTGACCGCCGCTCGCGGCGTCCAGAGCCGCGCAAGGCTTATTCCACTCCGAAGACGGAGAGCAGGGGCCCGAGCGAGCCCGTCTCGGGAATCAAAATAAATTGGCCCGCGACTTCTTTTTCTTTGTCCAAGAACGAAGACTCGATGAGGAAGACGTCCTGATCGGGCAGGATCGACATCAGCGTGCGAAACGCCGCCTGCACCGTGCCGTACGAGAGCGTCGGGACGGAGGGCAGCAAGTTCGATCCGGTGAGCTGGATGATCGCGGTGAGGTACGAACCGGCGATGATGTTGCCCAGCTCCTTGAGCGTCGAGTCCGCGATCGAGTCGAAGATCTGAATGTCGCCGATCACGCGATGCAGGAACTGGCTGACGAAGTCGAGCGCTTGTTCGCGATCGAAGAGTACGACCATTTGTCCGGGGGCTTCGCCGCGCACGTACATGTGCAGCGCCGCGACGGTACGGTTCTCGTGTCCGACGCGTGAGGCCAGATCTCGGAACTTGATGACGTCGATGCGGGGCTCGGAAAGATTGATCTTGGTATTGAGCAGTTGCGATAGCGCGGTCGCCGCATGCCCGGCTCCGATGTTGCCGACCTCTTTGAGCGCGTCCTTTTGGAGATCGTTGAGTTGCATGCCGCCGCCGCTCATGATAGTACCTTTTGAATCGTTTCGAGGATCTTCGGCGGCTGGAAAGGCTTGGTGATGAACGACTTCGCGCCGGCCTGAATGGCCTCGACCACCAGCGCCTGCTGGCCCATCGAGGTACACATGATGATCTTTGCGTTCGGATCGTTGGCGACGATCTGCTTGACTGCGGTGATCCCATCCATCTCGGGCATGACCATGTCCATCGTCACGAGGTCGGGCTGAAGCTGCTTGTACTTCTCGACCGCCTCGACGCCGTTTTGGGCTTCCCCAACGACTTCAAAGCCGTTCTTGGAAAGGATCCCCTTGATCATCATCCGCATGACGACGGCATCGTCGACGATGAGGACTCTCTTGCTCATCCAATGCTCCCAAGACGAGGTGCAAAAACGTGACTCGATCCTCTGAACTGGATCGGCCAAAGGATAGGGGTACTTTATAGATAGGTCAGGCCAATCCCCGGCTGCGTAGTTCGGCCTGGCGCCGGTTGATGAAGTCGATGATGGCCTGGTCTTCGTCCGGCCGCAGCCCCTGGAAGCGCAGCCCATGGGAGAATTTGCCCGACTTCTCGATCTTTTCGTGGCGCATGACTTCGCCGAGCAGGGTCAAGGGCGCATCGACCTTCAGCCGCAACTTGACCTCGACCGTCGTATGGAGCCGGATCTCCCGGTCGAGGATGAGCGAACAGCCGCCGCGGCTGATGTCCCGGATCGTCGCCCGGGCGAATTCCCCGTTTCCGACGCCTCCGGGCGCGAAACGCCATTCGCCGGTGACGATCGCGTCGAGACGGACGTTTTGGCGCTTCTGGGCGCCGGTCGCGGCGCCGATCAAGTTGAGCCTGCGGGGCGGATCGAACTGGGTGCTCGTCGCGGTGACCGCGGCGATCTTTGTTTCCATCCGGTAGCGGCCGGCAGCGGCATTATAGATCAGAACCGCAACTTCGCCGACCTTCCCGAGCGCGTCGCGGGTGACGATGCCCTTGGCGCCCACCGATTCCACCGTGACCGATCGCGCGGGACGGCCGCCGACCACGACGTCGACGAACGAGTGGAGTTGAGGAAGCTTCGTCGGGGACACCGCACCCCCGCGCCCTCCAAAAATCGATTTGAACATTTAGCTCTTCGCTTCCGCGGTCTCTTCGGTCGCGGTGATTTGACCGATCGATTCGACCCGCAGACCCGGTGCAATCTCCGAATACGAGAGGACGACCAATTGTGGTGCCGCGCGTTCGGTAAGCCGCTTGAGGGCCAAACGCACGGAGGGTGAACATAGCACGATCGGCTGTAAGCCGGCGTTCTGTGCCACCGCGATCTGTCGCGTCAACGACGTGTAGATCCGTGAGACCGTATTCGGGTCGAGCAGCGCAAAGGCATCCTCGCCGCGACGCACCGCTTCCGAGAGCAGTGACTCGAGCCGCGGGTCGACCGTAATGACCGAGAGCAACCCGTCTTCGGCGTACTCGGCCGAGATGTGACGTGCGAGTGCGGCGCGAACTTTTTCGGTGAGAAAGTCGACGTCCTTGCTGACGCGCGCCGCATCGGCGAGCGTTTCGAGAATCATCACGAGATTGCGAACCGGAATGCGCTCGCGCAAGAGGTTTTGCAAGACTCGCTGCACTTCACCGACGGTCAGCAGACCCGGGACCAGTTCTTCGACCACCACCGGATAATGCGACTTGACGTTGTCGAGAAGAGCGGACGTCTCTTGACGGCCGAGCAGATCGGGAGAATGCGATTTGATCAGCTCGGTGAGGTGGGTCGCGATCACGCTGGTCGGATCGATCACCGTGTAGCCCGCCATCTCGGCTTCGCTGCGCGCGCTCTCGGCGATCCACAGCGCGGGCAGACCGAACGCCGGCTCGGTCGTCGGAATGCCGTCGATCGGTGCGGTCGCGGTGCCGGGGTTCATCGCGAGCAGGCGGCTCACCATCACTTCGGCTTGCGCGACTTCCAGCCCGTAGATCTTGACCAAGTAGCTGTTCGGACGAAGTTGCAGGTTGTCGCGCACGCGGATGGGCGGAACGGCGATGCCCAGATCGCGCGCGGCGTGACGGCGAATCAGCGTGATGCGCTCCAAAAGATCGCCGCCCTGATTGACGTCGACCAACGGAATCAGCCCGAAGCCGATCTCCAACTCCATCGGATCGTAGGAGAGCAGGGGTACGACGCTCTCCGCGGCTTTGGTGGCGGGCTGTGCGCCCGGCGCGCCGCCCTTGGCGGCGACTTTTCGCTCCGCGGTCGCTTCCGCCGCGCCTTCGCGGCGCGCAAAGTAGATGATGAAGAGCAGCGCGGAGATGCTGAGCAACAGCCAGCGATCCAGGCCCGCCAGGCCAAAGAGAGCGGTGATGATCGCGGCGATGAGCAGTGCGCGAGGCTGGGCGGTCAACTGTTTGGTGATGTCGCTGCCGAAGTCCGATTCGGCGGCGGCGCGGGTAACGATGATGCCGGTTGCTGTCGAAATCAGCAGCGCCGGAACTTGCGTGACGATACCTTCGCCAACCGTGAGCAGCGTGAACTTCTGAAGCGATTCTAGGATCGTGAGATGCTGCTGGGCGACGCCGACGATGAAGCCGCCGATCGTATTGATCGCAACGATGATGACGGCTGCGATCGCGTCACCACGCACGAACTTGCTCGCACCGTCCATCGCGCCGTAGAAGTCGGCGGCGCGCTGAATATCCTTACGGCGTTGCCGCGCCTCGGCCTCGGTAACCAAGCCGGCGTTGAGATCGGCGTCGATCGCCAGCTGTTTACCGGGCATCGCGTCCAACGTGAAGCGCGCCGCGACTTCGGCGACACGGCCCGCGCCGTTGGTGATGACGACAAACTGGATGATGATCAAAATGAGGAAGATCACGAAGCCGACGGCGTAATTTCCCCCGACGACGATCTGACCGAAGAAGTTGATCACCTCGCCCGCGTATCCGTGCAGCAGAATCGCTCGCGTTGCCGTGATGTTGAGCGAGAGCCGGAAGAGCGTTACGATCAGCAGCAAGGTCGGGAACGCCGAGAACGCGAGGGCGTTCTCCGTATAAAGGACCGTCGCGATGATCACCAGCGCCAGCGTGATGTTGATCGAAAGCAAGACGTCCAGCAAGAACGGCGGGATCGGAACGATCATCAGCACGACGAGCATCACCGATGCGCCTGCGATCAGGATCGGTGTGAAGCTCGTGAGCCGTTGGAGAAGGCTCCCGCCGCTCGCGGCGGCCGGCGCTCGCGCGGACACTATGCGATTATCTTTCGCTTGAGCTTGTAGACGAACGCGATCACTTGGGCCACGGCCGCGTACAGGTTGGGCGGAATCGGGTGATTGAGTTCGACGCGTTCGTAGAGCGTGCGCGCAAGCGGCGGGTTCTCCATAATCGGAATGTCGTGCTCGGTGGCGATGTCGCGGATCCGTTTGGCGAGCAGATCGGCGCCTTTAGCGATCACGACCGGCGCGTCCATTTCTATTTCGTCCCACTCGAGCGCCACCGCGTAATGGGTCGGGTTGGTAACGACGACGGTCGCGCGCGGCACCGCGTGCATCATGCGACGCCGAGCGAACTCGCGCTGGCGCTTCTTCAACGCCGCTTTGGCTTCGGGATTTCCCTCGGACTGACGGTACTCGTCCTTGACCTCTTGTTTGGTCATCTTCAGGTTTTCTTCGAGCTGCCAACGCTCGTACGCGTAGTCGAGCACTCCGACGACGACCAGGAACAAGCCGAACTTCCACGCGATGTTGAAGATCACTCCGAAGGTCAGGCCGATCACGCCGGCCGGATCGGTCTGTCCAACCTGCGCGAACAATCCGATATTGCTCGAAATCGTCGTGTAGAGAATGATGGCGACCGCAGAGAGTTTGAGCAGCTGCTTGGCCAGATTCACGCCGATCCGTTTCGAGAAGATGTTCTGGAAGCCGTTGATCGGATTGAGCTTCGAAAAATTCCACTTGAAGGGCGTCGAGGTGGCCACGAATCCGAACTGCAGCAGGTTCGCGCCGATACCGGCGACGATGGCGATCGCGAACGTGATGAGCACGACCCATCCGATGCCGTTGGAGGCTTGCATGAACAAGAGGATCGTCGACTGGTAGGTCGGATCGGCGTGGTCGGCGATGCGCGAAAAGTAAGCTACGGAGGAGTCCTGAAGACCACCCAGCATCGGCATAAAGAGAGCGTGTAACGTCAAAACGACCGACAGGAAGATCACTGCCCCGGCTAAGTCCACACTACGCGGGACTTGACCGCGTTGGCGTGCTTCTTGGCGTCGTTTCGGTGTGGCCTTCTCGGTTTGTTCCGGTTTAGCCATCGAAATCGTTCGCGAGCATGCTCATAAAGGTTTTCGGCGGCACGTCCCTCATTCTGAGACGGCTTGAGGCGGGTGATGGGTCACAGGTTGCGTGGAGGTAAGCGGGAAGGGGGCCGCGGCCTGCCAATAAGGGAGGCTGACCCGAAACGACCCGTAGGAGAGCAACTTGAAATATACGCTGGTCTTGGCCGGCGCGGTGGCCGCCGCGCTCATGCTTGGCGGCTGCGGAAAGACGACTCCGGTTACAAGCGGCACGGCATCCCCGAGCCCGACGTACTCCCCCACCGTGAGTGCCGAATATCCGATTCCCACCGCGAACGCGAAGCCGGCCGGCATCACCCGGACCTCGACCGCCCTCTGGTTCACGGAGGAGGCGGCCGACCAGATCGGGGCGCTGAGCGAGGCCGCAACGATCTCCGAGTACCCGGTCCCCACGGCCAACGCCAAGCCGCTCAACATCACGCTGGGGCAAGATGGGAATCTCTGGTTCACCGAGTTCGCGGGCGCGCAGATCGGGAAGGTCTCCCAGAGCGGCACCAGCTTCGTCGAATGCCCGCTTCCCACCGAGGGCGGCCTGACGCCGACTCCGTTCGGCATCGCCGCCGATAACCAAGGGAATCTGTGGGTCACCGATCCCGGAACCAATGGCCTCTGGATGGTGACGACCGGCTGCGTCGCTACTTTTTTTGCGCTTCCGATCAGCAACGCCGGGCCGGAATCGATCACGGCCGGGCCCAACGGCGCGCTGTGGTTCGTCGAGACGAACGCGAATGAAATCGGCGAGATCCCCAGTACCGCAACCAGCGCGAGCCAAATCCAGAGCTTCCCGATCAACACACCCAATGCCGGCCTGGGCGTGATTGTCACCGGTCAGGACGGCGCGCTTTGGTTCACCGAGACCAAGGCGGACAAGCTGGGCCGCATGCTCACCACGGGTCAGGTTACCGCCGAAACGACGCTGACCGGCGTGACCTCGCCGTACGGACTGGTTTCCGCGCCCGACGGCAACTTCTACATCGCCGACCAGACCAGCAGCGCCATCGTGCAGTATCTCGCCTCGAGCGGAACGGTCACGAGCTACCCGACGAAGACCCCGAACGCCGGCCCGTTCTGGCTCACGATCGGCCCCGACAACGAAGTCTACTTCACCGAACAAACCGCGAATAATATCGGCCAGTTTAGATATTTTTAGCGCCGCTTTCCGGTCGGGCGCTACATGCCGCGTCGGGTCGCTCGTCGCGCGACGTCGTGTCGCGCTCCTGCTACGCTGCGCTCGCGCCACCTGTAACGGAAGAATTTTGACCTCCTGTCAATGGCGCTCGCGTCAGAGTCCCCTCCGCAGCACGTAGCGCCCGCCGGAAGCCGCGCTACAACTCGGTCCACGATTGGAGGATGGCCGTCATGGAGGACGCAGGCCTCTCATGGCGGCGTCCATTTGGCCGGCGACGTCTTGAAATATTTCCGGTCCTACCACTGCCAATAACGGGATCGAGATCGCCATCATCGTCAGCCCGACGGCGACTTGGATCGGCAGGCCGATGACGAACACGTTCATCTGCGGCGCGACACGCGCCATGAACGCCAACATCACGTTGGTGAGAAAGAGCGCGACGACCACCGGCGCCGAGATGCGGAAGACGATCAGAAACGCCTGCGAAAAGAACAGCGTGAGATTTCCGGCGACGGCGGGGTCGAGGTTGATGTAGGGTAACGGGACCAGATTAAATGAGCCCGCGATTCCCTGAATCAGGAAATAGTGCGAGTCGGTGGCCAGAAAGATCAGGGTTGCGAGCGCAAGCTGGAACTCGCCGATGATCGTGATGTTCTGCTGCGTCGTCGGATTGATGACGTTGGCGATGGCAAACCCGATCTGCAAATCGATCAATTCGCCGGCAAATTGAATTCCCGTAAATACCAGTGATGCGATAAAGCCGACGATGACGCCCAGCAAGACCTGCGCACTCGCTCCCACCAGCAATTCGAAGGCGCCGCCGGCCAGATGCGGATGCGGAACCGTGCGATAGATGATGAACGAGATCAACGCCCCCAAACCCAGCCGCAACTGCGATGGGAATTGCGCCGACGAGATGACCGGAAAGAGAAAAAGCATCGAGCTGACCCTCAGGAAGATCAGCAGAAAGACCTCGAACTGCTCGGTCGTCAGCCCGAAGAGATGCATTACTTCACAAAGGCGGGCAGGCTCGAGAAAATGCGCGCGGTGAAATCGGTCAGCATCGCAAGAATGAAGGGGGCGAAAAAGAGCAGGGCGAGCGCAGAGACGACGATCTTCGGAATGAACGCCAACGTCGGCTCTTGGATTTGCGTCACCGCTTGAAAGAGCGAGATGGTCAGGCCGACGATCATGCTCAACAGTAAAACGGGAGCCGCTGCGATGAGCGCGACAAATATTGCTTGTTGACCGATCGAAACCACGTCGCCGAACGTCACGTGTGGAAACTCTGGAAGAGCGCGCTGACGACCAGATCCCAGCCGTCGACGAGGATGAAAATGAGGACTTTGAACGGCAGCGAGATGATCACCGGCGGAATCATCATCATGCCCATCGACAGGAGGATACTCGCGGTGACCATGTCGATGATGATGAATGGAATATAGATCGCGAAGCCGATCTCGAAGGCCGTCTTCAGTTCGGAGAGTACGAAAGCGGGCACGAGCAAATAGGTCGGAACGTCGCGTTGAGAGGCGGGGCGCGGCTCCTTCGAGATCGAGTAGAAGAGCTGGATGTCCTTCACACGCGTCTGCTTGAACATGAAGGTGCGCAGCGGCTGCGCCGCGCGGTCCAAGGCAACCGATTGACTGATCTTCTTCTGTAGATATGGCTGGACCGCGTTGGTGTTGATTTGCCGGATGACCGGGTTCATCACGAAGAACGTCAACAACAAGGCAAGTCCGACGAGCACCTGGTTGGGGGGCGTCTGCTGCGTGCCCATGGCGGTGCGCACGAACGAGAGCACGACGATGATCCGGGTGAACGAGGTCGTCATCACCAGCAACGTCGGCGCGAGCGTAAGCACCGTGAGGAGCAACAGTACCTGCAGCGCGCCGACGACCTGCTGCGGATTGTTCGTCTGACCCAATCCGATGTTGATGTTGGGTACCGGCACGGTTGGAGCGGTGGGCGCCGTCTGCGCGATCGCAAGCGCCGGGAGCACCCAGAGCAGGCCGATCACGGCCGCCGAGAGGCCCAGAAACGGAGCATGCCGCCTCAAACAATCCAATAGCGCACGAAGGCGCGGGTTACGGGCCCTAGGGTTTTCCACGCAGCGATTTCACCAGGTCGGCGAGCGATTTCTGCGTCGCGCCGAAGAGCGCGCGCTGCGTCTGCAGCCAGGCCTCGACTTCTTCGGCCGGCAGCTCGACCAGCGAGTTGACGTGGCCTTGGCCTCCGCCGACCAGGAAGTACCGATCGCCGACTTTGATCACGTGCAGCGCGGAGTGTTGCGAGAGTGGCGTCGACTCGAGCACCGTTACCAGCCGCCGGTTCGCCGATGTTAGGATCCGTCCGCGCGAGAGACCGCGTACAACAGCATAAAGGCCGCCGAGCAGCAGCGCGACGACCAGGAGTGCAAAGACGTAGTTGAGCCAAAAGCTCGCGGACATTATGGCGCCGTCAGGAACTCGTCTGCGGATTGAGTTCGCTGATCTTCACGGCGTACTTGTCGTCGACGACCACGACTTCGCCGCGCGCGATGAGGATGTTGTTGACATAAAGATCGATCGGTTCGGCAGCGAGTTTGTCCAGCTCGAAGACACTGCCGGATTGCAGTGAAACCACTTCGCGCAGCGGCATCACCGTCTTCCCGAGCACAGCGCTGATCTGGAGCGGTACGTCGTGCACGAGATCGAGGTTGGCTTGACCCGGCTGCGCCGGGCGCGGCGCCGTCGGCTGCATCGTCGTGTATGCGACGTTTTGGGCGTTCGCCGGCGCCGCGGCTGCACGCTTGGGCGCCGCGGTGGCGGCCGCTTCCGCCGGCGGGGCTTTGGCGGTGTTCTCGGCTCCGGTCGTCGCATTGAGCCCCAGCTTCGAGAGGGTGATGGCGGCGAAGTCGATGCTGATTCGCGAGCTCAGGTCCGATCCGACGTCGATCGCTCCGCTATAGGAAATGAAAGGAGGCGGCGGAAGGAGCGTCGCGTCGTTACACAGAGAGGCGTGCGCGCCGTCGCTCGACGTGCCGATCGCTTTGGCGAGTTCCTCGACCATCGCGCTTGCGATCTGAGAAACCGTTTCCGAGGCAATCGACATCTGCATCGGGCCCATCTCGGTTACGTCGTCGCCCCCGCCGAGCATGACCCCGACGATCTGCTGCATGTCCGCGGTTGGGAAGCGCACGACGAGCTGCGCCCCCAGCGACGGAATCGTCGCCAGCGAAACCAGCTCGTCGCCGTCGGTGCGGATCGATCCGTCGTGATCGTTTCGCGTCGCGGCGCCGGCACTCGCGGTCTGCTCCACCAGCCGGCCGAGCACGGCGCCGGCGGCTGCCAGCATTGCATCGGCGAGCTGCTGTGTATCGGGCATACGCTATTCGTCCTCGCTCGAAAGAACGTGAGAGACCTGCACCGTCAACTGGTCCTTATTGATGCCGGGAAAGACGCGGAACTTTTCCCGTTCGTTGACCATCGCGGAGAGCGGCTCGTTGGTCAACTTATCGAAGACGACGATGTCCCCTTCCTGCAACGCGACCAAATCGCGCAATGAAACCGTCGTTTTGCCGAGTTCGACCTCGATCTCGACCGGTGCACGTTCGACGTTTCGAGTCAGCTGCGCAATGTCTTCCTCCGTCATGCCTCGCCCGGCCACGACCGTCGGTGACCATTGGAACTCGGTGAGCTGTTGTCCGATCGACTGGAGAACGAGGTAGGGTAGGCAGAAATTCATCACTCCGGCCATGTCGCCGATCTTGAGCTCCATCGAAATGTAGGCGACGATCTGATCGAGGGGAATGATCCGCGGGATGAACTGCGGATTCGAATCGAGCGCCTCGATCTTCAGCGAAAGCGTCAAGAGGTAGTTCCACGATTCGCGGTAGCTGTTGAGCATCCGCGCCATAAAGCGCTGCATCAGCGTGCGCTCGATATCGGTGAGATCGCGAAGCTTGTTCGGGAACCAGCCGGGCCCGCCCAGCAAACGGTCGATGATCGAAAAGACCAGATTCAGGTCCACCTGGACGATGCCGCTTCCAGGCAGCGGATCCATCGAAAAGATGCCTAAGATCGACGGAATCCCGATCGAAGCGATGAAGTCTCCGTAACTTATCTGTTCGATCGAAACGATCGTCGCTTCAACGCGAGTTCGCAAGTAGACCGAGAGCGAGTTGTTGAGCAGCCGGGTAAAGTTCTCGTGCAGTGTGCGCAGAGTTTGCAACTGATTGTTCGTGAACTTATCGAGCCGCTTATTGAAACGAAAATCGAACGACTTGACACGGCGGCCGTCGATCGCTTCCTTTGCCGGGACCGCTCCTTCGCCGGAGAGTTGATTGATGAGGGCATCAATCTCTTCTTGTGAAAGACTTGACATGCGTGCGCTTTTACTAACCTTTCCCGGTATCTAAAGATGAGCCGCCGTTCAAGATCACGATGTCGACGCGGCGGTTGATCTGCCGCTGTGCGTCCGTTGCGTTCGCATTGCGCGGACGATATTCACCATAACCGGTGGCGCGGACGCGGCTGGGCGAGATACCCTCGTGCTCGACCAGATATCGGGCGACGCCGACGGCGCGCGCGGCGGAGAGCTCCCAGTTCGTCGGATATTGCGACGTCGCGATCGGCACGTTGTCGGTATACCCCTCGACCGCTATTTGGTCGTTGTTGCGTTTGAGCAGCGGCGCGAGCTCGTCGAGCACGGCCAATGTCTGCGGCCGCATCTCGGCGCTGCCGCTATCGTAGTACGATTTGTCGGAAAGCAGCGAAACCACCAGCCCGCGTGACGTCGCGTGGATCTGGACCTGTTGCTCGAGATGACTCTCCTTGACGTATTTCTCGAGCTCTTTCTCGATTGCCGGGATGCTGGAGCTCGCCTCGAACGACTGCGAGCCGTTGGCGCCGCCGTTCGGCGGCTGATTGACCGACCAGGTATTGTTGAATCCGGCGGAAACGGATTTTGCGAACTGCTGGACCTTGACGCGGCTGATCGTGGACATGGCGAAGAGGATGATGAACAACGCCAGCATGAGAGTGATCATGTCGGCGTAGGTCAGCAGCCAGCGCATCATGCCGGCGGTCTCGAGTTTTTCCTCGGATCTCTTGCGCGGCCGACTCGATTCGGCTGCCCGGGCTGCACTCTTGATCGGTTGTGCCATCGTTTACGTCAGCCGCATCGCGGTTACGCCGACGAAGCCGAGTATCCGGCCTCGCCCGCAATCGCTCCCCCTTCTTCGACCTCGCTCTCGCGGTCCTTGGGATCGATGAAGGCCAGCAGCTTCTCTTCCAGCAAACGCGGATTGTCGCCGGCCTGGATTGCAAGTATTCCTTCGATCATGATCTCGCGCATCAGCAGCAATTGACCGTTGCGTTCCTTGATTTTGGTGGCGATCGGCAGCCACAGCAGATTCGCGAACATGATGCCGAAGAACGTCGCGACGAACGCCTCCGCGGTCGCGACGCCGATCGTGCCCGCAACGTTGGTGCTATTGCTCATCTCGGAAAGACCTTTGAGCATGCCGATCAAACCGAGCACGGTACCGATGATCCCCAGCGTGGGCGAATAGCCGCCCAGATTCATGAACACCTGCTCGGCCTTGGCGCCGCTCTCTTGGGCGCTGCTGACTTCGGTTTCCAACACCTTGCGGATGATCTCGGTATCGCGACCGTCGATCACGAGCTGAATGCCCTTGCGCATGAAGTCGTCGTCGAGCGCCGCAGCCTCGTTTTCCAGCGCGAGCAGTCCTTCGCGCCGAGCTTTCTCGGCGAACGACACGAGCGTTGAAATCACGTCGCGTTCGTGATAATCGACCTGTGTGAACGCGGTTCGGAAGCCGCCGAAAAAGCCGCGCAAGAAGGTGCGCATCGGAAAGGACGTCAGGGTGGCGCCGAGCGTGCCGCCGAGAATCAGAAACAGCGCTTCGGGACGCCCGAGGATGATGTGCGGGTCGGTGCCACCGACCCAGCCGGCGACGATAATAGCCCCAAAGCCTAGGATCAGGCCTAAAATAGTTGCTAAGTCCAAGGTTCCGCTCTCCGCAAGAGGTTAGGCCGATGCCTTTACCGGGTATCGGCCGGGCCAACCCCAATATCAAGGGTATTCGCTCGGCCCTTCGACGAGCACGGCGCCGAGCGCACGTCGGATGCTCGGAACCTGCGGCCGCGTCGTGCGGCTGCACGCTTACGCAGGGCCATAGATTCGACGCTTGAAATCGATGATTTTCTCCTGAATCTCAATCATCCTATCTCGGACGACTAGCCGGTTTCCGGAGGTCAGCGTCACCACCGTATCCGGGGTCTCCTCGATCTGTTCGATGAGATCGCTGTTGACCATCAATGGATGGCCGTTGAGTCGGGTCAAAGCTATCACGGTCTCGTAAATTCTCCGGCGTATCGTCCCCATCCATGCGAGGAAACGGAGCTTCCCCAACGAGTGAGGCGGCGAGTGTGCTGGACCTCGCCGCCCCGTGTAACCGCCCCACATCCGTGTTCCGGCGGATATCCGTGTTCTAGTTCTGCGAGGCTTGCAACGCGATGACGGTCTGCAGGTTCGCGTCTGCGGTCTCGATGCCGCGCGAGTTCGCCTGGAACGCGCGTTGCGCGATGATCAGGTTGGTGAACTCGTTGGCGAGATTGACGTTGGACTCTTCGAGATCGCCGGCGACGATCGAACCGTACCGCCCGGAGTTTGCGGTCCCGACTTGCGCCAAGCCGGAAGCCGCGGTCGCTCCGAATTGGTTACTGCCCAGTCGTTCGAGACCGTCCTCGTTTTGGAAGGTCGCGATCGCGAGCTGCGCCAGCGTTTTGCTCTGTCCGTTGGTGAACGACCCGGTGATCGTGCCGTCCTCACCGACGGTGATATTGGAAAGCGTGCCGGCGGAATAGCCGTTTTGACTGACCACCGTTGCCGACGACGTGCCCTCCAAGCTGGTGTCTTGATAGAAGCCCAAAGCAATTGCGCCCGGCGTTGCCGTGCCGGTCGGTGCCTGGGCCGCATTCCCGACACTCGGCCCCCATTGGGTGACGTTGAGCTGGTTGCCCTGGTCGAGGCTCGCCGTCGCACCGGCCTCGTGAAGGTAGCCCGGCGCGTTCGCGCCGAGTGCTTCGCCGGCTGCTACGGCATCGATCGACGAACTGTTGATGTACTGTCCGTTCTGATCGAAGTAGACGTACCCGATCGTTCCCGAGGACGCGACGCCGACCGAGGCCGCGTTGACGGTGCCGTTGGCGGAGATGTTTCCGGGCTGCGTTATCGTCTGGAACTGGGTACCGTCGGAGAAGCTGACGTTGACCTGCCATTCGGTGGCGGGCTGCACGGCGGTGCCGGCCGAATTTTCGACCGTCGACGGCAGGCCGTTTGCGGCCGCCGTCACCGTCAACGTCTCGGCACCGGCCGTGGCCGGCGTCGCGAGCGTAAACGTGACCCCGTTGACGGTTTGCGTCGTTCCGCCCGCGACGTTGGTGAGCGTTTGGCCCGTATCCGCATCCGTGATCGAGTACGTGCTCGCGCCCGTCGGTGTGATCGTGATGGTGTCGGCGACGCTGGTCCCCGGCGCGATCGACAAGGCCGTCGTGTTGGCCGTCGTCCCGCTTGCAGCAACGGTTGCCGCAACCGCACTCGGCGCGACCGGAGTGTAGGTAACGATCGCTTCGTGCGCGTTGCCCAGCGAGTCGTAGAACGTCGTCGAGACGGTCACCGCCGCGCCCGGGTTGGCCGATGCGCCGACCGCGTTTTGGAAGGCTTGCGACCAGTTGGTCTGATCGAGATTACCGCCGAGCGCGACGTCGAACACGTCGTCGTTGTTGGTGGGTCCGACCTTGACCCCGGTGCCCGTCGCTTGCGCTTGCTCTTGCAGGCCGATCGGAATCGTGATCGCACCGGGAACCCCGGTGTTGTTGACGACGCCGGCGCTGTCCGCCATGTAGCCCATCACGGCATTGCCCGTCGCGGGATCGTAGAAGAGCCCATTCGAGTTGAGCGAGAAGGCGCCGTCGCGGGTATAGGTGGGCGTGCCGGTAGCGTTGGCGTTGTTTTCAATGAAGAATCCGTCGCCGTTGAGTGCGAGATCCGTATTGATACCGGTCGTCTCGAGGCCGCCCTGTGCGAACTCGGTGTCGACCGACCCGATCTTGACGCCGAGCCCATTATCGATGGGATTGACGCCGCCGCTGGTGGTCGTGGGACCCGACGGCGAGCCGACCTGCTGATAGAATTGATCGGCAAAGGTCATCCGTTGAGCTTTGAAGCCCGTCGTCGCCGTATTGGCAATATTGTTGGAGATCATGTCGATCCAGCTCTGGTATGCGTCCAGGCCGGAGATCCCCGTGTAGAGAGAATCGAAAGCCATTCTTGACCTCAACTTACAGATCCGCGGCGCTTCAGTCCATCCACGTCGCGGCCGGAGCTCCGCAAGCGGTCCGCTCCGGATGTTGGTTAAATAATCGCGGCCGAATCGATGTTGGTGAAGACGTTCTCCTTCATCGAGTCTGAATCGACCGCAGTGATGACGGTCCGGTTTTTGATGCTCACGACCATCGCGACGTCGCGAACGATGAAGAGCGAGTTTTTTGCGCCCTTCGCCGCGGCTTTGTCGGCCATCGCGTTCATCTTGCTCACGTCTTCCGAGGTGAGACTGATGTTGCGCGATTGCAAACGCTGCATGGCATGAGCCGAGAATCGAAGCGGTTCGCTCGACGTTGCCGCCGACGATTGCTGCGATGCCGCAGCGTTTTCGAGCACCGAGCGGAAGCTCGGTGACGCTGTCGGCGGGATATCGACTGGCTGACCGACCGGACGCGCCATCGGACCGGGGATGATTCCCGGCTGTTGGACGCGGCTGACGTCGTTCGAATCCATGTCGTTACGTACCCGAACTACTCGAGCTCGTTGTTCCGGTCACCGACGAGGCGTTCCCGATGCCGATGATTTGGCTGGTCTCGAACAACAGCGGATCTCCGCTGCTATCGGTGAGCGTTTGCCCGGACGAGTTGGTCATGGTGAAATACGGCGTGCCGTTTTGCACGTCGATCGTCGAGATAATACCCGTCACGGTCGAAGAGTTGGACGAAGTCGAACTCGTGCCCGTACTGACGGTCGCGGCCTTGCCGATGAGCGATGCCGCCTGCAGCACCCCGAAATTGCTCTGAAACGAGGCAAAATCGTTCGTAAGTTGCTGCTGGTACTGCAACTCGGACATCTGCGCGAGCTGGGTGACCGATTCGGTTGCGTCTTGCGGCTGGTCAGGATCTTGATTTTGAAGTTCCGTGGTCAGCAATTGCAAAAACGCGTTCGGACCCAGATCGTTGTCCGGAGTCGTCGTGCTGGTCGATGCGGTGTCGGCACTGGTTGTGGTGGCGCCAACGCCGGTGATTAGTCCCATGGGTCCTCCTATGCGAGGGAATTGAACAGTTCGAGGCCGGAACCGCCCAAAAGCGGGGGTCCTTGACCCGACTGCGTGGCTTCGGTCGTCGTATCGCCGCTCAACTCGTGAACGACGTACCGGCGTCCGAAACCGCCGGTGCGATCCTTGCTTTGATCCTGGCCCGCGTCACCTCCCGACACGTCGACCGAGAAACCCGTCAGGGTCAGCCCGGCTTCGGCGAGGGA
This sequence comes from Candidatus Baltobacteraceae bacterium, assembly GCA_035502855.1. NCBI lineage: Bacteria > Bacillati > Vulcanimicrobiota > Vulcanimicrobiia > Vulcanimicrobiales > Vulcanimicrobiaceae > Vulcanimicrobiaceae bacterium. The sequence goes on along the minus strand of DATJTX010000034.1, from coordinate 13,965 downwards.
GCGCGCGAGCTCTTGATGGTTGGCAACCAGCGCCGTGCTCACGTCGGCGTTTTGTGCGACGACGTTTGCACTGACTTGGTTTCCGGATACGGTGAGCCGCATCGTGACTTGACCCAGGTTCTCCGGTTGCAGCTGCAGCCGGATTTCCGAGGTTCCCTGGACGGCGGTGCGCATCACCATGCCTTTGACCATTTGCTCCATGACGGCGTTCGCATCGACTGCGGTCCCGCCGCTTACGGCTGATTGCAAGGCCGTCTGCACTTGCGAGGCCAAACCCGTCGTCGTCGAAGACGCGAGGAGATTGTTCGCCGCGTTCGAGTTCGATGAATCTTGCTGCGCAAGGTTTTGATCGAAGGCATGACCGGAGTTGGGATCGGTCGAGGTGTTTCCGGAAGATGCCGCCCCGGCTACGCCGGTCGGACTCACCTCGGCCAAGAGCGCCGCAAAGCGTGCGGCGAGCATGTCGGGAGTGAGCGCCGATGCGGTTGCGGTGCCGGCGGTTTGCGAACCGGCGCTGCTCTGCGCCGACGCGGTGCTCGACCCGTTGATCTGCGAATCGAGCCCGGCGGCGCGCACGAGCATTCGTGCGAGCAGATCGGGTGCGTTCGCCATGGTGATCGATTGGGTCGACTGGGCAGCGACGGCATTGGCCGCCGATTGCGAGAGCAATCCTGCCGTCAGCGTTGACGGCGTGCTGTTCGGCACGGTCGTTACGTCGAGTGCGGATTGCAGGTTCACGGCCAACGGCTGGTTGAGCGTCGCAACGTTCGCCGTTGTAGCGTTCGCCGTTGCAGCGCTCGCCGCGGGAACATTCGACGAAGCCGCTTTGACGTTTGTGGGAGCAGTCGTGGCCGCGGAGTTCGGCGTTGAGAGCGTCGAGATCACCGAAGCCAACAGCGCACGAACCACCGACGATACGTCGAGCGGGCTCGACGTGCCGGTGCTTTGCTGTTGCTGGGCCGGGAGTTCTTTCGCCGAGTTGGCGTCCAAGAGGTTTCCCGTGATTTCGTTCTGCTGCCCTGATCCGTCTTGCGTTTCCCTCGCGATCGACTCGACTACACTTCGTAATCGGGCTGCGAGGGCCGCCGCTTCTTGAGCGGGAGTGCCCGGCGGCGCGTTACTGGGTGGAGAGAGTGCCTTCGCGATCGTCTGGGTGATGGAATTACGAAGTCGATCGGTGTCGCCCGTGGACATCTTTCCGGCGAGCAGCTTTGCTGCCGACGAACCGACGCTTTGCGCGAGCTGATCGACGATGGTTGCCATCGATGTTCCGCCTTGCAGAAGCGCAGCGAGTTGGGCGCTCAGATCCGCCTTGGTCGCCGTTGCCGGCGAGCCTGAGGATGCAGCACCGCTCGTGTTTGCGGTTGTGTTTGTGTTTGCGAGCGACGCTCCGAAGAGCGAGGCCCAGCGGCCGCCTTTGCCCTTCGAGACCGCGTGCGTCGCGCCGTTAAGCGCGCCTGCTCGCAGCATAGTTGCCGGAAGCACCGATGAGATAGAAATCATGCTTACTTCATTCACCTCCTTTCCAAATCCAAAATTGAGGGTGGAGGCCCTCACATTGATGTTCGGCCGAGGCCGGCGGAAACTTAGGGAAGCTCAGGTCAATCCCGCGATTGCCAGCATAGAGCGGAGCATCGCTCCGCCGTGCTCGCTGAGCACGGATTCCGGATGAAATTGGACCGCGTGGACCGGCAGCGAGCGGTGAGCGAGACCCTGGACGACCCCGTCCTCGCTGCGTGCAGTGACCGTGAGGACCTCCGGTATCGTGCCGGGATCGAGGCAGAGCGAGTGGTAGCGAGTAGCGGTCAGCGGCGAGGGCAGGCCGGAAAAAACCCCAGTCCCCGCGTGGGCGATCCGGCTCGTCTTCCCATGCATGAGGGAGGGCGCGTGGGTGACGGTGGCCCCGAGAGCCTCGCCGATCGCCTGCAAGCCCAGGCACACGCCGAAGGTCGGCAGGCCGCGTTCGATCGCGCTCGAGAGCACTTCCATCATGCGCGGCTGCTCCGAGGGATTGCCCGGCCCCGGGCCGACGACCAACATCCGATAACGCTCCAGCAGCGCGGGCTCGAGCTGCGGGTCGTCGTTCAAGACGACGTCGGGTGCGGCGCCCTGCGAAGCGAGCAGATGCACGACGTTATAGGTGAAGCTGTCGTAATTATCGATGAAGAGCACGGCGCTCATAGGCCCAATACCTCGCGCGCGATCCGGGTTTTGTGTAGCACTTCATCGTACTCGAATTGCGGGTCCGAGTCGGCGACGATGCCGGCCGAAGCTTGCCAGTAGACGCAGCCGTTCTGTACGTGCATGCTGCGCAGCGTGATGCACGAATCGAAGTCGCCGCCGAAAGACCAGCGGCCGACGCTGCCGGCGTAGAAGCCGCGCGTCACCGGTTCGAGCCGATCGATGATTTGCATCGCCCGGACCTTCGGCGTTCCGGTGACCGTGCCGGCCGGAAAGCCGGCGCGGAAAAGGTCGAGACCGTCGCACGGAGATCGCAACGTGCCGACCAAATCGGAGACGATGTGCATGACGTGACTGTAGCGCTCGATCTGCAAGAGTTCGTCGACGCCGACCGAGCCGTACTCGCAAACCATCCCGAGATCGTTACGTCCCAGATCGACGAGCATGACGTGTTCGGCCCGCTCCTTCTCGTTCGAGAGCAACTCGCGTGCGATCTGCACGTCCTCTTCGTCGGTCGCGCCCCGCGAACGCGTACCGGCTAGCGGGCGGATGCGCGCGCGGCGCCCTTCGAGCCGTACCAGGAACTCGGGCGAAGCACCGAAGATCGAGCCGAACGGTCCGTCGACGTAGAACATATAGGGCGAAGGATTGCGCCGCCGGAGCGCGCGATACGCGTCGAACGCGTCGCCCTCGAGGTCGGCGTCGAACCGGATGCCGAGCTGCAGCTGGTAGACGTCGCCGTCGTAGATGTGGCGCTTCACTCGCGCGACCAGATCCACGTACTGCTCGCGCGAGAGCGAGGCCCGCGGCGAACCGGCGGCGCGAACCGGATGGGCGAGCTGCGGAGCACCCAGGAGTTGCGCGAGATACCGTTCGAGCCGTTCGTCGATCGCCTCCGCGCGGTCACCGCACCCCCATAGCACGAGCGAATGGGTGAGATGATCGAAGACCAGCCATGTCGCCGGTACGGCGATATACGCGGCCGGCATCGCCGGAGGGTCTTGCGCGCGCGGGGGCAAGCGCGCGAACGGTCGGGCCGCATCATAGGCAAAAACGACGAGCGCCCCACCCCAACCGCTCGGATCCGCCGGCGGCCGGTGAGCGTTGACTATATCGCGCACGCGATCGAGAAGATCGGGCGTCGCCTCGAACGATTCGGCCGCCATGTAGTCGAGTCCGACGAACGAGTAGCGCGAGATCTTGCCGCCGTGTTCGACACTTTCGAGCAAACAGGAAGCGCCCGCCGGCGCGAGCGCGAGATAGGCACCGATCGGTGTTAGAACGTCGGCTGGAAGCGTCCGCGTGCGTACGATCAAGACGCCACGATTAACGTTTCAGTTCGGGGTTTTCCTGCGTCAACTGCGCGGCGAAGGCGGCGGGCAGCGCATCCAGAATCGCTCCCGCGTCGTCGGGTGACATCAGCGCGAAGACGCGCGCGACGTAGGGAACCGGCAGCCTCTGCACGACCTTCGCGGCGTTCTCCGGCTCCATACTCGCCCAGATCTGGGCGGTGCGTCGCATGTCTTGCGTCGCTCCCGCGCTCAGGTCGCCCGATGCCGAGACGGCGGACCCCGAGGCGACGCCGAGTGACGCGGTAGAGGGCGCCGCGACCGGAGCGGTCGTCGTCGAGCGCGCGTTCGCAGCCTGACTCTGTAACTGTGCGATCTGCGCGTTGAGCGAGGAGATCTGCTTGTCCTTCGCCTCCGACTGCGACTGCAGACCGGCGATTTGTGATTGCAACTGCTTAATCAGGCGGTTCTTCGCGGTCAAGAGCTGGTTTTGCGCCGCAAAACGGAAGGGAGCGGCAACCGTACTGAAGCGCGAGCCGACCGTTTGCCACATCGGGGCCATGGGGCCGCCCGTGATCGCATTGCGCGACGGCGGCCAGGCGATGGCGAAGCTCACCAAGGCAATGGCGATCACCGGTAAGATCAACCGCTTCCACGGAAACGGTTTGCGACGCCGGCGGGTGACGATCACGAGGAACCTCCCATTTGAACGCGCCCTTCTCGGCGCGCATTTCCGTCATCGAGCTCTTTTTGCTCGACGCGCTGCTCTTCCCTAACGAACGCCTCGCGCCGGCGTTCTTTCAGCTTTTCGACGACCTTCTTGTCCTTGCTCGCGTCGAGCAGATCGGCCCGGGCGCGATCGAGCGCGATGCGGCGCTCCGCCACGATGCGAATCTGCGCGATGATGCACCGGTCGAGAAATTGCAGGTGAGCATAGATCGACTGCAGCTCGCTCGTCTGCAGCTCACGGTGCCGTTCGCGCAGCATCGCGGCGTGTCGGCGGAACTCTTCATTGAGGCGCGTCCGTTCCCGCTCCGCTTCGTCGAGCGCGCGGCGACGGACGGCGACGACCAGCTGTTTCTCGTCCTCGATCCGTTTGCGGTGGTCGAGCACGGGCTGCAGGGCGAAGGCGAAGCGCTTCACGTCACGCTCATCAGTTTGGCGATCGTCTGTTCGAACGAGCTGGTCTCGTAGATGCCTTGGCGTAAGAAATGCCGGATCCCCTCGATCTTCGAGAGCGCCAGGTCGACGCGCGGATTGCTGCCGGGAACGTAGGCGCCGATATTGATCAGATCTTCCGCCTCGCGATAGGTGGCGAGCATGTCGCGCACCGCCGACGCGGCCGAATATTGATTGGCGTCGGCGACGTCGGGCATCACGCGGCTCACGCTTTGCAAGACGTCGATCGCGGGGTAGTGATTGGCCGAGGCGAGCGCGCGCGAGAGCACGATGTGGCCGTCCAGGATGGAGCGCACCGCGTCGGAAACCGGCTCGGTCATGTCGTCTCCGTCGACCAGCACGGAGAAGAGGCCGGTGATCGTTCCCCGGTCCGAGGTTCCGGCGCGTTCGAGCAGCTTGGGCAACGTCGCAAAGACCGAGGGCGTGTAGCCGCGCGTCGTGGTCGGTTCCCCGATCGCCAGGCCCACCTCGCGCTGGGCCATTGCAAAGCGCGTCACCGAATCCATCATGAACATGACGTCGAGACCTTGGTCGCGGAAATACTCGGCGATCGTCATGGCGACGAACGCGGCTTTGATGCGGACCAGTGCGGGCTGGTCGCTGGTCGACACGACGACGACGCTTCGGCGCAACCCCTCTTCGCCAAGATCGCGCTCGATGAAATCACGCACTTCCTTGCCGCGCTCGCCGACCAGCGCGATGACGTTCACGTCGGCCGCGGTGTTGCGGGCGATCATGCCCAAAATCGTCGACTTGCCGACGCCCGAACCGGCGAAGATGCCGACGCGCTGCCCTTTTCCGCAGGTCAGCATGCCGTCGATCGCGCGGATACCGAGCGCGAGCGGCTCGGTTACGCGCCGGCGTGAGAGCGGAGGCGGCGGCGCGGCGGTGACGACCGCGCGGTTCTCCGCGACGATCGTCCCCTTTCCGTCGATCGGCCGGCCCAGTCCGCCGAGCACCCGTCCGAGCAGATGATCGGTAACGCCGATCTCGAGCGGTGCGCCGTGCGCGACCACATCGCTCCCCGCGCCGATGCCCATGAGCTCGCCCAGCGGCATGATCAATACTTTGTTGTCGCGGAATCCGACGACTTCGGCGAGCACCGGTTCGACCGTTCGCTTGTATGAGATCGAACACGTTTCGCCCACGGCCATGTTCGGCCCCAAACTCTCGATCACCACACCGATGACCTGCCGGACTTTGCCGTACTGGCGCACGAGGTCGGCGCCGCGCAGTGCATCGAGATACGGCTCAGCGGAAAAGACGGGAGCGTCCATCGGCGTGCTGCGCGTCAGCTGGCTTGGGCGGGGGAGTGCAGGACCTCCGCGTCACCGAGCGCGAGCTCATCGTCGCTCAGGATCGCGCGCCGCGCCTCGCGCAACTGCGTAGCGATCTTCGAATCGATCGTACCTGCGTCGGTTTCGATGATGACCCCGCCGCGATCGACGCGCTGATCTTCGACGATGCGCAAATGCTCCACGTCGCCGGCGGCCACGATCTCGTCCCGATGCGCTCGGATGCTGTCGAGATCGACGGGATTCACGCGCAGCGTTACGACCTCCCGGCTGACCAGACGCGTCAGCGCCTGCCGCACGTTTTCGACGATCACCGTCGGATTGGTCAGCAGTTCGCCGTGGATGACGCGTTCCGCGACGGCCATCGCCAGACGCACGAGCTCCGGTTCCGCCGCCGCGATCGCCGCGCCGCGCTGCGCGCGCACGCTTTCGATCAGCTCACGGATCGTCGCGATGACCGGGGCCAGCTCTTCTTCGCCCGCGCTCTTGCCCGCTGCGTAGCCTTGCTCGCGGCCCGAGATACGCGCCTGCTCTTCGATTTGCGCGGCTCGCGCGCCGGCCGCTTCGACCAGTTCGAGCGCCTTGGCCTGCGCCTGATGAATCAAACTCTCGGCGTCGGCCGCGGCCCGGTCGACGATCGCTTCGGCATCGGCGCGCAGCGCATCCCAATCGACGCGGTGCTCGGGTTCGGGCAACGTGATGCGTTCGGTGTGCCCGTTCGATGACGGCTCCACGAAGGGTGGGGAAAAAGGATCGCCGCCTTCGCGACGCTCGTCCAACTCTCCGTCGCCCTCGGCACGCGGGACCCCAACGACGTAAGCGCCGCCGGAGAAACGCGCCTCCTTTACGATCTTACCCATTCCTGCTCCGCGCGAATGCGGACCCGGGCACCATCAGACGAGCCGCTCGTCTTTCGCTCCGCGCGCAATCACTATTTGCCCGTTTTCTTCGAGCGTGCGGATCACGTCGACGATCTGCTGCTGCGCCTTGCCGACGTCGCGCATGCGCGTCGGACCGAGGAGTTCGATCTCTTCCTTGAGCATCGTCGATGCGCGCGAGGACATATTCTTGTAGATCCGCGCGAGCAGCTCTTCGTTTGCGACTTTGAGCGCGAGCGCCAGATCCTTGCCGTCGACCTCTTTGAGCACGCGCTGGATCGAGCGGTCGTCCAGATTGATGATGTCTTCGAACACGAAGAGCAGGTTCTTGACTTCCTGCGCAAGTTCGGGGTCGCGCTTGGCCAAGCCGTCGAGTATGTTCTTCTCGGTCTCGCGGTCGACGAAGTTCATGACGTTGGCGAGCGACTGCACGCCGCCGGCCTTCGCGAAATCCGCGCCGCTGACCAGCAGACGCCGGCCGAGAAGTTCATCGAGCTGCTCGAGTACCTCGGGCGCCGTCTTCTGCAGGATCGCGATGCGCATCGCCACTTCGGCTTGTAAGTCGGGCGGCAGCGCAGAGAGAACGGCGCCGGCCTGTTCGGGCTGCATGTAGACCAAGATCAGTGCGATCGTTTGCGGATGCTCGTCCTGGATGAATTGCAACAGCTGCGCGGGCTCGGTCTTCTTGATCAGCTCGAGGGGATTACCGTGCTTGAGCGCGGCGAAGAGCCGCGAGGTCATGTCATCGGCTTGGCCCGCGCCGAAACTGCGCTCGAGGATCTCCTTGGCGTACTCGATTCCGCCCTCGTTGATATACTTGAGCGCGATCGCGCGCTGATACGCTTCTTGAATGACCGCGTCGCGCTTTTCGATCGGCACCGTCGTGATCTTGGCGATCTCGAGAACGATGCGTTCGACTTCGTCTTGACGCAAGAATTTGAAGATCGTGGCCGAGAGTTCGAGGCCGAGCGTGATCAGGAGAATCGCGGCCTTCTCCGGGCCTGATATCTCGAGCTGCGGCGATTCGGGCAGCCCGACCGACACGATCGGCGGTTCGGGAAGCGGACCCAGGCCGGAGAGATTGACGATGGGAGACTCCATTACAACGGCGCTCCGCTCCGAGCTGCGCGCCCCCCACTACGTGGGGCCCCCGTGCCGTGGGCCGCATAAACGTAACGTGCCGACATCGATTCCCCTCGGGCGGCCCTAACCGACGTGACGCCGCCGGCGTTGGTGGATCGGAACATCGTCGAACGATCGCTGCTATTCATCATTCGGCCAACCAAAGCTTGACGAGTTTGGCAATGGAATCCGGATTTTCTTGAGCCACGGTCGTGACGTACTCGATCATTTGCTCGCGGGTGAGGTCCGCGGCGGAACGAATCGGTGCCGCGATTCCAGGCGCGCCTTCCAGAATCGGGTGCTCTTCGAAGGGCGGCAGCTCTTCGGCCAGCGAGGTGTCGAAGGACGGCAGTTCGGTCGTCGGCGCGAAGCGTCCGCGGCGTGCGCGCATTGCAACCAAACCGATGCCGGCGAGCAGCGCGACCAGTCCGACGGCGGCGAGCGCCCAGACCGGTATGCCCAGAACCGTCGTCGTGACGGCGGTCGGCGCGCCGGCATTCGCCACCGACGGGTTGAACGGTATCGCTTCCACCGAAACCTGGTCGCCCTGCGCCAAGTTCAAACCGGCGGCCGCGACGACAGCGTTGCGAATCTGCGCGATGTTTGCCGGCGTGAGTTGATACGGCTGGGCGTTGGCGGCCACCGGAAGGCCGGACGCGTTGGCGACCTGTGGGGTGGAATCGACCAGCACCGCGACGCTGGTTTGCAGCACCTTGCCGGGCGCGTCGATGTGTTTGATGTTCTGTTCGGTAATGTCGTAGTTCACGGTCGATTTCGAGCGATTGTAGCGCCCGTTCGACTGCTGCGCCGGCGCCTGGTACGTACCGATGTTGCTCGTCGTTCCCGGCACGCCGATGGCGGCATTACGCGCCGGTTGCGTGCCGACGTAGGACTCGCGCTCGCTCTGCGAAGATAGCACGGTGCCCTGGGGTGCGTACACCTTGCTCTCGGTCGAGTTCGCGTCGAAGTCCATCTTGGTCGACACGCGCGCAACCGCGCGGCGGGGACCCAGCGTCGAATCGAGCATCGATTGAATACTCTGCTGAAGCGCCGATTCGTACCGCTCCTTGGCCAACAGTTGCTCCTGCGTCAACCGAAGCGCATCGGCCGGCGCGGCGGCGCCACTTGTATCCGAGGTGCCGCCCGGGCCCGGCATGAGGATCTGACCGTCCTGGTTGACGATCGTGACGTTCTCCGGCTTGAGCCCGTCGACGGCATTGGCGACCAGCATCGTAATGCCGCGAACTTGATCGGGATCGAGGCTCTCGCCGGGTTTGGTCTTGATCGCAATCGAGGCGGTCGTCGGCTCTTGCGTGGTCGTATAAAGCGTCTGATCGGGCGAGGCGATGTTCACGCGCGACGACTCGACCGGGTCCAGCCCGTCGATCGTGCGTTCGAGCTCCCCCTCGATCGCCCGCGTCTTGTCGATCTTCTCCTGAAACTCGGTCATCCCGAAATTGGTGCGATCGAAGAGCTCGTACCCGGTAGAGCCGCCCTTGATCAGTCCCGAACCGGCGATTGCAACCCGCTCGTCGCTCAGATCGGCCGCCGGAACGTAGACGGTCTTGCCGTCCGCCGAGAGCCGGTACGGAACCTTATCATCTTTTAAATGTTGTGTAACGGCGGCCGCGTCTTGCGCCGAGAGGTTCGAAAAGAGCGTCTGATAGTTCTGACTTTGGCCGACGTAGAGCCAGCCCAGACCGAGCGCTGCCGCAAGCAAAATCGCGATACCGGCCACGGTAAGGGTGCGCGTCTGGCGATTTTGATTCTGCCAAATAGCAGAAATACGCCCGGCAAGATCGGACCACATCGAACTGAGACGCTCCACGCCTATATGTACCTAATTCTCCGAGCCAACCATGGCGTGCAGCACCGGGCGTCCATGCCCTGTGCGGGAGAGACCCAATGCGTAGCTCGGGCCACTATCCGGTGTATCGGTCACGGCGCTTTCCCCATTTAATGCTAGCGAGCGAGATCACGTCGCTCCCGCCCGATGGAGACGAGTTCGACCGGCCTCTGAAGTACCTCTTCTATCCGGGCAACGTAGCGTCGGGCCGCTTGCGGCAAGCCGGCGATCGAGCGGACCGTTCCGATCGGTTCGCTCCAGCCCTCCATCTCCTCGACGACGACCTCGAGTCCCGGCGATCCCGCGTCCGAAAAGTCGACGGGGCGCCCGTGCAGGCGATATTCGGTCACGAGGCCGATGCGCTCGAAGCCGCTGAGCACGTCGAGCTTGGTAAGCGCAAGCGCCTGCAGCCCGTTTAGCCGCACGGCATAGCGGCCGGCAACCGCATCGAACCAGCCGCAGCGCCGCGGCCGCCCGGTGACGGTGCCGAATTCTCCGCCGGCCGTACGCAAGCGTTCACCCCGTTCGTCGTGCAGTTCCGAGGGAAACGGGCCCGCACCAACGCGCGTGCAATACGCCTTGGCGACGCCGATGACGCGACCGATCGCGCTCGGCCCGATGCCCAGTCCAATGCACGCGCCGCCCGCAATGGTGTGCGAGCTGGTCACGTACGGATACGTCCCATATCCAACATCTAACAGCGATCCTTGCGCTCCCTCAATTAACACGCGCTTATCGTGCTCGAACTTTTCGTGAATGTACGCGACGCCGTCGACGATGTGCGGCGCGAGCCGCTCGGCAGCGTCGAGCGTCGCCCCCACGATATCCTCCTCGCTCGGAATTCCCTCGCCCTCGAGAGCGGTACGGTGCAAGAGGTTGAGCCTGATTTTTTCGGCCAGCGATTCGCGCCGCGCCAGCTCGCCCACGGTGATTCCGGTGCGCGCCGCCTTATCGATATAGGCGGGACCGATTCCGCGTCCGGTCGTGCCGATCGCGTGGTCACCGCGCGCGCGTTCGCTCGCGCGGTCCGCGGCAGCGTGGTAGGGAAGCACCAAATGCGCGCGATCGGAGATCTTGACGCGTCCGGTGTCGACGCCGATCGCCGCCAGCCGGTCGAATTCGTCGAGTACGGCGAGCGGATTGACGACCGTTCCGCCGCCGACGAAGAGCTCAACGTGCGGGTTGAGCACGCCGGAGGGGACGATCCGCAGCGCAATCTCGACGTCCCCGACCTTTATTTGGTGGCCTGCGTTGTCGCCGCCGCCGAATCGCGCAACGACGTCGTAGTCCTGCGCGTACAAATCGACGATGCGGCCCTTCCCCTCGTCGCCCCACTGGATCCCGACGATGATATCGGCTTTGCTCATTCAGAGCGGAATTCTAGGTCGCTGGTGTCGCCCATGGGGATTTCCGGTTGGCCCTGAAATTGCGTGAGCACGAATTCGGAGAAGAGTGCGTTCGGCCAGCCGAAATCCTCGCGTGTAAAACGCTTGGGATCATCGGGATCGAAGGACTCGTGCAGGAGATGATCGCCGGGATCGCTGGCGAGCAACTGCGTGAGCACGTCCTGCTTTTCGCTGCTGGTGGTCGCGGTGAGGCCCTCCATGATCAGCGCCAACGGCCAGATCCAGTGGTCCGGCGTATGGAAGCTGCCGATACCGCGCGCGACCTCGCCCTGATAGAACGACGGATTGTCGGATGAAAGCAGGAAGCGCCGCGTGTTCTGGTAGTAGCGGTCGTTCGGCGTCGTATACCCGATGTACGGCGCAGAGAGCAAGCTTGGAATATTTGCGTCGTCGGTGAGAATCGCGTGCCCGAGACCATCGACCTCATAAGCATAGATGTATCCGTACTTCGGCACGAGTACCAGGCCGTAGGTTTGAATTCCGCGCTGCACTTCGTCGCGCAGCGAGATCGCTTCGTTGGCCTTGATCACGTTGTGATAAACCGAGCGTTCGATCTCGGCCATGTCGCCGAGCGCAACCACGGCGAACATCTCCGAGGGAATCAGAAAGTTGTAGTAGCAGGCGTCGTCGGAGGGACGAAAGCCGGTCCAGATCATCCCCGTGTAGCCGACCGGGTTCCCTTTCCCGTCGTTGGGGAGCTCTTTGTGCGTGTAGCGTGAATCGCGCGGGTGATCCTGTTCGCGTTGCATCGTCGCCAAGATCGCGTCGAGCGCTTTTTGAAAATCAGGCGTGAAAATCGATTCGTCCCCGGTCGTTTTCCAGTAGCTCCAAGAAAGCGTGACCGGATAGGCGAGCGAATCCAGTTCGAATTTTTCTTCCCAAACCCGGTAATCGAGCGTGAACGCGTTGGCGTATGGGTCGATTTGGATGTATTTCACCATTCGCGCGATAATTGCACGCAGCAGCTTACGCGTATCGGGATCGTCCTTGGCAAAGAATAGATACGGACGTGCCTGAGCGCTCGCATCACGCAGCCACTCGGCGGGAATGTCGCCGGTCTTGATGTAGGCCGTCCCGTCGGGGGCGTACTCCGCGAGCTTACCGGTGTCGAGCAGCGCCGCGCGAAACATCTCTGCCAGATGGGCGTTGGGACTATTGTAGTCCGCGGCAGCGCGCGCAATCGACTGTAACTCGAGGGAATTGGCGCGCAACGGCAGTGTCGCTGCAAGCACGGCACATAGCAGTGCGCACGCGCGCATCCAGCGTTCAATCACGGCCACGACCCATGGGCATAAAGCGCCTGCAATTCTCGGTAGCGTCCGCGATAGTCAAGCCCGTAGCCGACGACGTAGACGTCGGGAATCTCGAATCCGCGGTACTTGACTTCAATATCGGCAATTCTCCGTGCGGGACGGTCCAGCAGCGTACAGACGGCCAACGAAGCAGGCGAGCGGGCCAAAAGCGACTTGAAAACATATTGCAAGGTCATTCCCGTGTCGATGGTATCGTCGACCAGGATAACGTCCCGGCCCTCAATAGAGGCTGAGGTGTCTTTCAGGAACCGAATCCCTTCCACGCTGCTGAATTTGGTCACCGCAATCGCGTCGTACTCGCACGGAATCGTGACCGCGCGGGTAAGGTCGGCGAGAAACGTCGCGGCCGCATTGAGGACTCCGATCAATACCGGAACGCGACCGTCGTAGTCGCGCGAGATCTCCGCACCGAGCTCTCGCACGCGGACCGCTATAGCCGGCGCATCGAAGAGGACCTCGCCGATCATGCGGCCGGATGCAGTCGCGCAAAGAGCCGTTCGACGTCACGCCGCGTAAAGAGCTTCACGCGCACACGCGGATGGTGCTGCGCCATCAGGCGTAGCTTGCGATTCTTTCGCGTGTTCAGTGCCGGTTTTGCAACGGTCATCTCAATGTACAGATCGTAATCCGGAAGATAAAAATCGGGCGTAAAAAAAGCGACAGGTCTGCCGCTACCGTCCCAACCGATCGGGAATGAACGAGGTTCATATTCCCAGGCAATTCGATAGAAATCGAAGAGCCGGGCGAGAGCCGATTCGCTCTCGTGAGCAAAAGCGATCCGTGACATGGCCACGGACCGACTTCTACGACGTACTCGCCCGAAGTTCCGCTTTGGCAGCGGGAAGACGAATGAGAAATCGTGCGCCGCCGAGCGGCGAGTCGTCCACGCTCACGGCGCCGCCCGTGCGTTCGACGATCGTACGCACGATGCGCAGACCGATACCCGCCCCGCGCGTCGCGTCGCTGTTGCCGCCCCGCGTGCGGTCTTCGAAGATCCGCTCGCGTTCGGCCGGGGCAACGCCGGGGCCGTCGTCATCGACGATTGCGTGGACAAACGGATCTTGGCGTTCGATGCTCACGCGAATATGACCGCCGCGACTTCCGTACTTCACGGCGTTTTCGATGACGTTGAGCAACACGTGCATGCAAGCATCTCCGCCGATCCGCGCCGTGGTTTCCCCCTCGTGACGTGCTTCCAGGGTCATGCCGGCGTCGCTCGCGACCGGACCGAGCGCCTCGATCGCCGCCTGCACCGCGCCGGCTAAATCGGTCACCCCGGCCATCGGTACCGGCGAGAGGTCGAGCAGCGAGAACTCGAGCATCCCGTCGACCAGGCGGCCCAGGCGCAGCGCTTCGTTGCGCGCTACCTCGAGAAACCGGCGCGACGTCACGGTGTCGAGATCGTTATCGAGCAAGGTTTCGATGTAGCCGCGGATCGAGGTGAGCGGCGTGCGCA
>DATJTX010000033.1 GCA_035502855.1 Candidatus Baltobacteraceae bacterium | reverse complement strand
CGAGGGACTCGAGATGCCGCAGCTCTCGCATCGCTTCAGCCGCAGCGAGTTCACGATCAAGCGCGAGGTGCAGGCCCTTTACGGGATGTTCAACGTCAAATCGCGCAGCGCGCTGCGCGACGTCCTCGAGGAGCGCGGCGTGCTGTGACCGAGTTGCTCGCCGTCGTGCTGTCGGTCGTGGCGACCAGCACCGCGGCGACATTGATCGCGGTCGTCTATATCCGACTGCTCATCCGCCGCCGGTTCGATGAACGGCGCTACAGTGTGCTCGAAAGCGTCCAAGACGGCATCTTCATCGTCGATGACCGCTGGCGCTTTACGCACGTCAACGAAAAAGCCGAGGAGCTGCTCAACTCCACCGCCGCCGATCTGGTCGGCCGTCGCGTCGACAAAGTTCTGGATCCGCTTGCCTCGGATCTGTTGCCGGAGATGCGCAGCGTTCGCAGCAGCAGCATGCCGATCGAACGCACGCAATTCTTCCCCGGCCGCAACACCTGGATCGAAATCCGCATTCAGCCCGCGGCGCAGGAAGTGCTCGTCTACCTTCGCGACGTCAGCGATCGCAAGCGCGCCGAGATCATGTTGCGCGACTCCGAGCGTCGCCTGCGCCTCTTGCTCGAGCAAGTTCCGGCATTGATCTGGACGGTCGATCTGGATCTGCGCTTCACCTCGTTCGTCGGCACGGCGCCTTCGGCGCGCGGCTTTACGCAAGAAGAGCTCGGCGAGGACCGCGTCGAGCAGATTCGGCGGGTCTTCGGCGGCGACTCGCAGCGCTTCGAATCCTTCCACGGCGGCCGCTGGCTGCAGCATCACGTCGAACCGCTGCGCGGTACGAGCGGTTCGATCATCGGTGCGATCGGCATCGCGCTCGACATCACCGAGATGAAGGAAACGGCCGATCATCTGGCGCGGCTCGCGCGCATGGACGCGCTGACCCAGCTTCCCAACCGGCTCGCGCTCGAAGAACAGATGATCGAAATGATCGCGCAGGCGGAAAATCAGGAACAGCGCTTCGGCGTGCTCTTCGTCGATCTCGATCGTTTCAAGACGATCAACGATACGCTCGGACACCGCGCCGGCGACGAACTGCTGCGGCAATTCGCCGTTCGTTTGCGTCGCGCCGTCGATCCGAACGCGAACGTGTTCCGCAGCGGCGGCGACGAATTCATCGTGATGCTCGAACTCGGGCGGACGGTCAGCGTCCCGATGGTCACGGCCGACATCCAGCTTGCGCTGGCGGAGCCTTTCTTCATCGCCGAACGCCAGCTCTTCGTCAGTGCGAGCATTGGCGCAAGCACCTTCCCCGACGACGGCATCAGCGCCGAAGAGCTACTCTCGCGCGCCGACTCCGCGATGTATCGCGCCAAATACAGCGGCCGCACGCGGATCGGATTTTTCGACATCGGCGGCGACGAACAGGCGCCCTACCGTCTTCGCCTGGAACAAGACCTGCACTACGCGATTCCACGCAACGAATTTCATTTGCTCTACCAGCCGATCGTCGATGCGCGCACGCGCGAGACCGTCGGCGCCGAAGCATTATTGCGCTGGCACCACTCGAAACACGGACAGATTCTTCCCGAAGAGTTCATCGCGATCGCCGAAGAGACCGGGCTGATCGTACCGATTTCACGCTGGGTTCTGCGCGAAGCGTGTACGGAAGCGGCGCGCGTACGCGCGATGGGTTATCCGAACTTCCGCATCGCCGTCAATCTTTCCGCGCGCGATTTCAGCGAGGTCGACCTCGGCGATACGATTCGCGACATTCTGGCCGAGACGGGTTTGCCGCCGCAGGGACTCGAGATCGAGATCACCGAGGACATGAAGATCGACGACGTTTCGCTGATGACGATGCGCATGCTCAGCGGCCTTGGCATCAGCATCGTGGTCGACGATTTCGGTGTTGCCTATAGTGCGCTGGGTTATCTCAAGCGCCTGCCGATAAGCGCGGTGAAGATCGATCGCACCTTTATTCGCGACGTCAGCGGTGAGGATGGTCACGATCGTGCGATCGTACGCGCGATCGTTTCACTGGCGCGTTCGCTCGGCTTGGACATCATCGCCGAGGGCGTCGAATCCGAAGAGCAGTGGAAGTTCATCTCGCAGTTGACCTGCGAGCGCGCACAGGGATTCCACTTCGGCCGTCCGGTCGAAGCGGGACAGCTGGTGGAATCGCTGCCGGTGCTACGGGTGGGGTGAGGGCGGCGGCGGAATATTCGGGCACTGATCGTTGAGGCGGGTTCTTCCGTCGGGCGTCGTGTGCGCGATGATGTATTGGATGACCGGCGGTTCGCTCGCGATCTGATCGGGAGGCGGAAACTGGAAGAGCATCGGTGCGCTCGATGCCGGATCGAACGGATCGTCCGCTTCACTTTTGTACTGCCAGGTCCAATCGAGCGGAATCCGTTGCGAGCTTCCGTCGGCATAGTACACGGTGGCAATGATGTCGCTGCGTTCGTAGAAGCCCGTCTGCGCGTCGTAGTGCGCCAGACCGCTGGCTTCGAAGTCGACTGCCCCGCAAATCGCGGCGCCGTTGCCGTTGCCGGCCGTTCCCGTACCGTTGCCGTTGCCGTTCACATCGGAAAGGCTGCCCGCGCCTACGCCGTTCTGCGCGCCGGCGCCTTGGCCGCCGGTCGGAAGCGCGGGCGCAGGCGTAACGAGATGGACTTTCGGCGGTGTCGGCCGCTTCGCTCCAGCGTGTTTGACCGGTTCGACGTGCGCGTGAACGCCGGCGGCGACCACGGCCGGCACGGGGACCTTGACCGGCGGCGGCGTCGGCGTCGGACTGGGCCGGGGCCTTGGCTTGCGGACGATGCGCGCGAGCGTCACGTGTACGATGATCGGGGCTTCGCGTGTTTCGAGCGGCGGCTGTCGCGGAATCAGCATGGCCACCACCTCGTGAAGCGCGATTGCAACCGCGAGCGCAATCGCGAGCCGCCGTCCGTCTTGAGCAGTCACTTTCGACGTAGTCCGTACGACGAAGAGGCTCGTTCCGACCTCTCTCGAAAGCTCGCCCGGCAGTGAAAACGCAAGAACTGATCCGTGCGATCCCAGACTTTCCCATTCCCGGAATCCTCTTTCGCGACATAACACCGCTCCTCAAAGACAAGACCGGCTTTAAGGAAGCGATCGACCTATTCGTCGAGAGGTTCAAGGGCAAAGGAATCAACTACGTAGTCGGTGTCGAGGCGCGCGGATATATGTTAGGCGCGCCGCTCGCGTATGCGATCGGCGCCGGCTTCATTCCGGTGCGCAAGCCGGGAAAATTGCCGTTCAGCAAACTGTCCGAATCGTACGCGCTCGAGTACGGGACCAATTCGCTCGAGATTCACGCCGACGCGCTGTCCGACGGCGATCGCGTCGTGGTCGTCGACGATTTGCTCGCGACCGGCGGCACGGCATCGGCGACGCGCCGTCTGCTCGAACGGCTCGGCGCGCATATCGAGGCTTTTGCGTTCCTGATCGAACTGGAAGCGCTGAGCGGGCGCGATGCATTGCACGGGGTCGACGTTGTTTCGTTCATTCGCTACTAGCACGGCAGCGCTGCTGGCGCTGGCGCTCCTTCCGGTAGCCGCGCCGGCACGGCCGCACCCGACGCCCACCCCGACCGTAACACCCTCGCCGCCGCCGGCGGATCCGGCGATCACGGCGATCGCACGGCACGAGTTCGTCGCCTGGCAGGCCGGCGTGGTGGACAAGAGCCGCTACGCCCCGGAGACCCAGCCCAAGCTCACCGACGAACAGATCGCCAACACCTCACGGGCGCTGGCGGCGCTCGGGGCTTTGGTTCGCACCCAGTGGTGGGGTCCGCTCGGGATCGTCGACGGGCCGGCCGGCGTCAAGGGCTACATCTATCAGATGATCTGTACCGACGGGAAGGTCTACGAGCAGCTCACGATCGACTCGGCGACCGGCAAGATCGACGGGATCTTCTTCCGCGACAAATTATAGCGGTGTACAAGCTCGGCTGGGATGTCCCCCTGAAACTCGTTAGAGATGTCCCTTCGTCGAGATCGCCCGGTAGGTTTGTTTTTTCCAGGGGTGTGTCATCGGCGGGGTGTGTGCCTTTTGGGGATGGTGCGCGCGCGGATCGA